>JBILLY010000571.1:0-3920 GCA_044375835.1 Opitutaceae bacterium | reverse complement strand
GAGGGGCCGTAGGCCGCGACGACGAGTTGCTTGGCGGCGGTGCCTTCGACGGTGAAGTAGCCGGAGACGCCGGCGGAATCGGCGACGCGGGAGAGGACGGTGTAGACGAGGGGATTGGGGAGGACGGTGACGGCCGAGGTGGCGGAGGTGACGGTGGCGGCGGTGGCGTTGTGGCCGACGGTCACGGTGTAGTCGCCGGCATCGGCGACGGCGATGGGATCGAGGACGTAGGAGGCGGCGGTGGCGCCGGTGACGGGGTTGCCGCCTTTCTTCCACTGGAAGGTGAGCGTGCCGCTGCCTTCGGCGGTGACGGCGAGGGTGTGTTTCGCGCCGAGGCCGACGGAGCGGGCGGCGGAGACGCCGAGGATGTAGGGGCGGACGGTGACGGCGGCGGGGTTGGAGTTGGCGGTGCCGCCGGGGCCGGTGACGACGACGTGGTAGTCGCCGCCGTCTTTGGCGAGGAGGTAGGGCAACGTGAGCGTGGCGCCGACCTGGCCGGTGACGGCGGTGTTGTTGCGATACCACTGGTAGGTGAGCGGAGCGGTGCCGGTGGCGGCGACGCTGAGGCTGACCGAGGAAAGGCCGTCGCCGGTGACGGCGGCAGGGTGCGTGCCGATGACCGGAGCGACGAGGACGGTGTCGATGATGTAGTTGTTGGAGGCGGCGGTGCCGGTGCCGGCGTTGCCCGCGGCGTCGGCGACACCGGAGAGCGCCAGGGTGATGGCGTTGGTGGCGGACGTGGTGCTGGCGGCGGGCGTGAAGGTGGCGGTCCAGGTGGTGCCGCCGTCGGCGGTGCTCACGGTGGAAAGGGTGCCGTTGGCGACCGAGAGGTCGGCGTTGGTGAAGCCGGTGACAGGTTCGGAGAACGTGATCGTGACCGCCGAGGTGGTGCCGAAGGGCAGCGAGGTGGTGGCGACGGCGATAGTCGCGGTGGGGCGCGTGGTGTCGACGAGCACGCCGCTGACGGTGGGGGCGGTGAAGGCGAGGCCGACGGCGTTGCCGGCGGGGTCTTTCAGGGTGCCGCCGTTGAGATCGATGGAGGAGGCGACGGCGATGCCGTCGGTGTCGGTGTCGCCGGCCTGGAGCGTGTAGCGGAAGGCCGGGGTCGTGCCGGTGCTGCCGGCGGCGTAGTAGGCGGCGTGGACGGTGGCAGTGCCGACGGTGAGCGCGAGACGGGGCGCGCCGGTGACGGCGACGGTGCCGTTGTAGGCGACGGTGAAATCGAGGTGGTCGCCGGTCTTGTAGCGGCCGGCGGTCGGGCCGGTGGCGCCGGTGACGACGGGCACGACGTTGACGGTGGCGGCGGCGCTGGTGGCGCTGCCGGCGGTGGAGGTGACGACGACATCGTAGCTGCCGTTGGCGGCGGGCGTGGGCGAGGTGAGCGCGAGGGTGGCGGTGGTGGCGCCGGTGACGGCGTTGCCGCCTTTGCGCCACTGGTAGCCGAGCGTGCCGCCGCCGCTGGCGGCGACGGTGAGCGTGGTGTTGCCGGTGACGGCGGTCTGGCTGACGGGGGAAACGACGACGACGGGGGCGGCGGTGGAGGCGGTGGAGCCGGCGAGGTCGAAGAGTTCCCAGAGCACGTCGCCGGTGCCGGAAGCGGCGGTGATGCGGGCGGTGTAGCTGCCGGTGCCGATGCGCGTGGCGGCGAGCAGCGCGGCGTCCTTGCTGGCGGCGGAGGCGAGCGGGAAGGCGCCGGCCTGGGTGAAGGCGGCGGAGAGGGTGGAGTCGCCGGCCCAGTTGTCGTTGGACGCGACGACGGTGGTGCCGTTGGTGTCGTAGGCGGTGAGGACGGGGTCGGCGTGGCCGCCGGCGCCGAGGCTGGGGCCGACGGCGCGCAGGAGGAATTTTTTGTCGGCCGAATTGACGACGTTGAAACCGCCGGTGAGCGGCACCGAGGCGGAAAGCGGGCCGCGGAACGCGATGTAGGCGAGGCGCGACGCGGGATTGAGGTCGGCGTCGGCGAGGGCGAGGCCGACCTTGCCGGTGGCACCGCCGACGCCGGTGATGCGCACGCGGTAGGAGCCGGCGGCGAGGGTGGCGTAGACGACGGCGTCTTTGCTGCCGGAGGCGAGCGTGCGAAGGTTGAGGCGGGCGTAGGTGGCGGAGAAGGTGCCGTCGACGATGGAGCCCCAGTCGTTGTTGGTGGCGACGGAGGTGCCGGAGGCGTCTTCGACGACGAGCTGCGGATCGGTGACGGCGGCGCCGTCGGCGAGGGCGGGGCCGTAGGCGGCGACGATGAGTTTCTTGGCGGCGGAGCCCTCGACGGTGAAGTAGGCGCTCACGCCGTCGGCGCCGGTGATCTCCGTGGTGGCGGTGTAGGTGGAGGCGTTGGGCAGAGCCGTGAGCACGGCGGCGGACGACGTGACGGTGGTGGCGGAGAGGTTGTGGCCGACGACCACATCGTAGCTGCCGGCGTGGGCGAGCGTGACAGGATCGAGCACGTAGGTGGACGCGGTGGCGCCGGAGATGGGCGAGCCGCCCTTGCGCCACTGGTAGGTGAGCGTGCCGCTGCCTTCGGCGGTGACAAAAAACGTCTGCTTGCCGCCGAGGCCGACGGAGCGGTCGGGCGAGGAATTGAGAATGTAGGGCGCAACCGTGACGGCGGCGGTGTTGCTGGTGGCGGTGCCGGACGTGGCATCGGTGACGACGACGTAGTAGTTGCCGGCGTCCTTCTGGAGGGCGAACGGCAGCGTGTGCGAGGCGGTGGTCGCGCCGGAGATGGTGCTGCTGTTGAAATGCCACTGGTAGGTCAGCGGTGCGGTGCCGGTGGCGACGACGGTGAGTGTCGCGGAGCCGCGGCCGGCGACCTGCGTGGCCTGCGGGTGGGTGGTGATGGACGGGCCGGCGATGACGGCGGAGGCGGCCGGAGCCAGACTCAGCAGGGCGCCTGCGACGGACAAAATCCGGAGGGCGCCGGTGCGTTGGAGCGTCTGGGCAAGGAAGGACGGCAAGAGCATGGTGGCTAAAAAGCTGAACTCGTTGAATTTGGCCATCAGCACCGCAGGTAAAGGCTTAATTTTCAGGAAAAACCCGAAGCACAGGTGAAACGGCAACCGACGCTGCGTGATACTACCCAGCGCGCCGGCGCCGGAAACGACCGGAGCAGTCGCACCGGCGGGACGAAACGCCGGCGGGTGCGCCGGATGGCGGGCGGTGCGGGCGGCGGAGGTCCGCGGCGTGAATCGGGTGGCGGCGAGGGGTGGCGTGGCGGCGGATCACCCCGGAAGGGGGGGAACGCGTGGGCCGGGCGGGGATCGCGAAGCGCGCCGGAGCGGCCGGAGCGACCGCCGGGTATCCGGGTGGGTCAGGAAAGGGCCGGCACCGCCACGGGATCGGTGGCCGGCAGGACCATCGTGAACGTCGCGCCGGCGCCGGGCGCGGCATCGACCTCGATGCGGCCGCCGTGCAGGGCGGCGATCTCGCGCGCGATGTGGAGACCGAGGCCGGTCGACGATTCGCCGCCGGAGGGCACGGCCGAGAGGGTCTGGAACGGTTGGAACATCCGCGCCATGTCCGCGGCGGCCAGGCCGGGGCCGTTGTCGGCGACGGCGAGCCGCACCTCGGCGCCGGAGGCGGCGAGGGTGAGCCGGATCGCGCCGCCGGGCGGGGTGAACTTGATCGCGTTGTCGACGAGGTTGTCGAGGACCTGGGCGAGGCGGGCGGCGTCGGCCGAGACGGGCGGCACGGGCTCCGCCGGCGGCGCGAAGGACAGCGCCTGGCACTTCTCCGCGGCCCGCCGCTCGTGCCGGCCGACGATCTCGGTCGCGAGCCGGGCGAGATCGAGCGGCCGGCGCTGCAAGTCGAGGTGGCCGCCGGCCAGCGCGGAGACATCGAGCAGATCGCGCACGAGCGCGTGAAGCCGCGTGCCCTCCGTGCGCAAGGCGTGCACGCCGTCGGCGACCGCCGCGGGGTCGTGGGCG
>JBILLY010000569.1:0-3924 GCA_044375835.1 Opitutaceae bacterium | reverse complement strand
GTTCTACAATCCGACGAGACGCCACAGCTCGCTCGGTTACCGTTCACCTGTGGCTTTTGAAAACCAACCTACGAAAAACGACATCACAGCCGCCTGAATCCATGTCCACTTTTTCGAGGCAAGCCCATTGAGCGGAAACGTCCCCTGGCGTTCCCGAGGCGGCTCCATCACACCATCAGGTCGATCGTTTTGATGGGTCGCCACACGAGCCCGAGTTCCCACTGCTCGGCGCTCAGCTCTCAATTCTCAGCTTTCCGGTTTCAGTTTCCGTCCGCCCGTTCATCCCGCCGTTGCCAGCGCCAACTTCAGCGCGAACAGCAGAAACACCACGCCGAGCGCCCGATCGATCCAGTGCCCTAGGCGCATGAACCGGCGCCGCACCGGCTCGTGCGTGAACAACACCGAGACGAGCGCAAACCACGCCACCGTCACCGCCGCCATCCAGAGTCCGTAGCCCGCCTGCACCCATTTCGGCGTCTGCGGACTCACAACCATCACGAACAGCGCGAGGAAAAACAGCGTCACCTTCGGGTTCAGCGCATTCGTCAAAAAACCGGTCGTCCACGCCGCCCGCGCGCTCGGCTCCGCCCGTTCCTCCGGCCGCACCGCTCCGACCGCCTCCGCCGCGCCCTCCCCCGGCGGCCCGGCCCGCGGCCGCGCCCGCAAGGCCTGCACTCCGAGCCAGGCAATGTAGACCGCGCCGGCATACTTCACCGCCGAAAACCAGCCGTCCGATCCTTTGAGCAGCAGTCCGATGCCGAGCACCGAATACACGACGTGCAACAGGATCCCCGCCCCCACGCCCACGCTGGTCCACACCGCCGTCCTCCGGCCGTGCGCGAGACTCTGCCGCAACACCAGCGCGAAGTCCGGCCCCGGACTCGCCACCGCGAGCAGGTGCGCCAAGGCCACCTGCGCAAACTCGCCCCACGGTTCGCTCATCGCCGCCCCACCGCTCCGGTTCCGCTCACATGTCCGGCGGCACGTTCGCGATCGCTTCCTCGATCGTCGTCAGCCCTTCCTTCACCTTCAGCAGGCTGTCCTGGTGCAGCGTTTTCATCCCGCCGCGCATCGCGATCTTCTTCAGCTCCGCCGCCTCCGCCTCCTTGTTGATCGCCTCGATCAGCTCCTCGTTGCTCACCATCAGTTCGTGGATGCCCACGCGCCCCTTGTAGCCGCTGCCGCCGCACTTCGGGCAACCCTTGGGATTGGCTTTGAAAATCTGCCCGCTCCAGCCGAGCGCCTTCTCCATGATCTCCTGCTCCCGCCCCGACGGCGTCATCGGCATCCGGCAGGTCTTGCACACGCGCCGCATCAGGCGCTGTGCGCACACGCACAGCAGCGACGACGACACCATGAACGACTCCACGCCCATCTCGGTGAGACGCGACACCGTCGTCGGCGCGTCGTTCGTGTGCAGCGTCGAAATGAGCAAGTGGCCGGTCAGCGCCGCCTCGACCGCGATGCCTGCCGTCTCCTTGTCGCGGATTTCGCCCACGAGGATGATGTCCGGGTCCTGGCGGAGAAACGCGCGCAGCGCCGTCGCGAAGGTCAGCCCGATTTGCCGGTGCATCTGCATCTGGTTCAGACCGGGCAGCGTGTATTCGATCGGATCCTCCGCCGTGCGGATGACGATGTCCGGCGTGTTGATCTCGTTGAGCGCCGAGTAGAGCGTCATCGACTTGCCCGAGCCCGTCGGCCCGCAGTGCAAAATCATGCCGTAGGGCTGGCGGATGCACTCGCGGTATTTCGCCAGGTTCTCCTCGGAGAAGCCCAGCGCCGGCAGCGGCAGCGTGGTCTTCTGTTTGTCGAGGATACGCATCACCACGCCTTCGCCGTGGTTCAGCGGCGCCGTCGACACACGCAGGTCGAGGTCGAGGTTCTTCTTCGTGTATTGCTTGAAGACGATGCGTCCGTCCTGCGGCAACCGGCGCTCCGAGATGTCCAGGTTGCACATGATCTTCAGGCGGGCGATGAGCGCCGGCCCGACCTTCTTCGGCAGCCGCAGCTTCTCGTGGCAGATGCCGTCGATGCGGTTGCGGACGATCACTTCCTTTTCCTGCGGCTCGATGTGGATGTCGGACGTGCCCGAAAAATACGCGTCCTCGATGATGCGGTTCGCCAGCTGGATGATCGGGCCGGACTCCTCGTTGACGTCCTCCTCCTTCAGCTCCCCTTCCGTCGCGCCCTCGCCGTATTCGGCGCCGATCTGCATCACCACGTCGTCGAAACCCGCCGCGCGGTCCTGCCCCTTCGAAAACTTGTCCTTGATGTCCTTCTCGCGCGCCAGCAGCCGCACCACCGGCTTGCCCGTCATCTCCTGGATCTTGGTCGGCAGCGTGACTTCGAACGGATTGGCAAACGCCACCAGCAACATGTCCCCCACCTGCCCGACCGGCAGCACGAGGTTCTGCTGGCAAAAATCCTGCGGGATGCGCTCGAAGGTCTGCGGTGTCACGCGGTAGTGCGCGACATTGAAGGGCGAGAGGTTGAGCGCCCGCGCCTTGGCCACCAGGCACTGGAAGGCGCTCACTTTGAATTCCTCCTGCAGCAGCTTGTCCAGGGCGTCGCCGCTCAGGTCGTCCGGCCGCGTCGCCAGCACGTTGCGCTGGTCGGCGTCGAGCCGGCCCATCTCGACCAGCTTGGCCACGATCTGGAGTTGGATTTTTCCGAGGGGCATGGCTCAGGCTTTCACGGCGGGCGCGGCTTCGACCGGCATCGATGCCACGTGTTTCTCGAGGTAATCCGCGATGCCTTCCAGCGTCGTGCCGAACCACAGGATCGGCCCGCCGAGCTGTTTCTCCCAATACATCCGCACCGCCGGACTCAGGTAGTAGGCCGTCGCCACGAACGTGAACTCTTCCTCGCGGTCGAACGGCACCGACCACGTCGCCCAGCAGGCGCCGACGTCGATCGTCTTCTTCATCTCGTCCGGCACCTCGTAGTCGCGCAGATCGACCAAGCCCGTGCCGTCGCTCTCCACGATGTGGTGCAGCACGTCGTCCTCCTTCAGCACTTTCAGGTCGTAGGCCAAAATGCCCAGAATCGTGCTCTGCCGCGGCTGGTCGCTCGCGACCACCTCGATCAACCGCTCGTTCGCCGACTCGAGGTCCTCGATCTTCACGAGGTTGTGCTCCACGAGGTTGGCGCCGAGCAGCCGGTTGGCGCGCATCAGGAGAGGACGGTGTTCCTTCGACATCGGGCGTGGTGCTAGGTCACTCGGCGGCGGCGCGCGACGCTTTTTCCTTCGCGCGGAATTTCGCCACGCGTTTTAGCAATTCCTTCTTCAGTTTCTCGATCCCGTCGCCCGTGGCGCAGGAGATCTCGATCACGTCCACAGTCTTGTGGCGCTTCTTGAACTTCGCGAGCCACGCCGCCGAGGCCTCGAGGTCCATCTTGTTCGCCACGACGAGCCGCGGCTTGTCGAGCATCGTCTTGTCGTAGAGTTTCAGCTCGTTGAGCAGGTGCTTGTAGTCGTCGCGCGGGTCGCGCGCATCCGTGCCCGCCATGTCGACCATGAAGAGCAGCAGCGCGCACCGCTCGATGTGCCGCAGGAAACGGTGCCCGAGCCCGCGGTTCTCGTGCGCGCCTTCGATCAGCCCCGGCACATCGGCCAGCAGCAGGCGTTTGTCGCCGTTCACCACGTCCGGATACTCGACCACGCCGATCTGCGGGTGCAGCGTCGTGAACGGATACGCCGCCGTCTTCGGCCGTGCCTTCGTGATGCGGCCCGTCAGCGACGACTTGCCCGCGTTCGGGAAACCCACCAGCCCCACGTCGGCGATGCTCTTCAGCACGAGTCGGTATTCGCCCGCTTCGCCCGGATGCCCGGGATTCGCCCGCTTCGGCGCGCGGTTGGTGGACGTCTTGAAATGTGTGTTGCCCCAGCCGCCGTTGCCGCCCTTGCACAGGACGATCTGCTGC
>JBILLY010000570.1:0-3924 GCA_044375835.1 Opitutaceae bacterium | reverse complement strand
TTGTTCTCGTCGAGCAGCCCGACGCGGAAGCGATACTCCGCTTCCGTCCCGCGCGAGCGCGTCCAGCGGCCCACCGTCGTCGCGTGCGTATAGTGCACCTCGCGGTTCAGCGCCTCGCCGCCCTCGACCTTGATTTCAAGCGTGGTCGGCAGCGTGAGCGTCTTCTCGTCCTGCCACGCCAGCACCATCACCGTGTAGGTGCCGGGATGGGGAAACGTGTGACGCGCCGTGCGCCCGTCGCCCTGCACCCGCCCGCTGCCGTCGAACGACCACGCATAGCGCGTCAGCGGCGCCCGCACATCGCGGTCCGCCAGCTCGAACTCCACCGTCTGCCCCGGCCGATAGGGCCCCGCCTGCTTCGCCCGGATCTCCACCCACGGCCGATACGGCGCCTGCAGCGGCATGTCCGCCGCCTTCAGCACCGCCTGCAATTTCGCCACCGGCACGTCCTGCACCGCGGTGCGTCCGGCCAACGCGAGGTGCGCCGCCACGCCGCCCGCGTGCCCGAGCATCATGAAGACCGGCTCCATCCGCAGGCTCGAGTAGGCCACGTGGCTCGCCGACACCGCCGCGACCACGAGCAGGTTCTTCACCCCGTGCGGCGTGATCGACCGATACGGGATCTCGTAGGGATCGGCCGCCGCGTTGAAGTCGCCCTCCAGTTTCCACCCGGCGTCGGTCTGGATCATCTGGATGCCGTGGCAGTCCGTCCCGTAGCTGCCCATGCAGATCGTGTCGGGCTTGAAGCGGTCGTGGTGCACGTCTTTTTGCGTGAGGAAATACCGGCCCTGCATGCGGCGCGCGACGCGCACGTAGATCTGCGGCGTGATGTGGTTGCTTTCCAGATACTCGTCCTTCGGCAGGCCGTAGGTGCGCGCGTCGGCCTTGAAGGCCTCCGGCAGCTCCGGATCGTTCTGCAGCATCCACCAGAGGCTGAGCCAGTAGTCCTGCACGCGCGCCGTGATGCGCGCGCGCTGCTCGTGGTCGCCCTCGCTGTAGCCGAGGTTGGCGCCGATGAAGTCCGCCTTGTTGGGATCCATCTTGCCGTTGATCTCCGCCCAGCGGTCCCGGTCGGGATACAGCTCAACCAGCCGCTTCAGGCCGTGCTCGTTCACCGTCTTGATCAGGTGCGCGTGCGCGTCGCGGAAATACTGCTTCGGCTTCGGGATCGGCACGCGGTTCGCCGGATCGACCGAGAGCGTGCCGCGGATGTTGTAGGACTGCACCCGGTGGTCGCCCATGCCGCGGTATTCCTCCGGTCCCTCGGTCAGGCCGGCGAGCGACTCGTTGTATTCCATGCGCGCCTCGCGCCCGAGCCGGTAGAGCACGCCCACCCCGGCCATCAGGTCGCCCTCGTAGGAGCCGTCGACAAACATCGTCCCCGCAAACCGCGTCTCCGCGCCCGTGCGGTCGTGCCGCGTCGTGAAGCTCCGCACCTGCCCCGGGCCCGCGTCGACCGCCTGGATCAGCTCCCGCGTCCGCACCGTCACTTTCGCCTCCGCCAGCATTTCCCGGAAAATCCGCAGCGCGATCTTCGGCTCGAAGTAGTAGCCGCCGCGCGTCGCCGGATCCTGCGTGTAGTCGAGCGCCTTTACCTGCGGCGAACCGGCGCCGTAGGTCTGCGTGTAATACGTCATCACGCGCTGGAAAAACTCCTTCGACAGCCCCCCGATCGTCTCGCGCCGCCCGATGTCCGTCTTGTGCAGCCCGCCGCTCATCAGGCCGCCGATCAGGTAGCTCGGCTCCACCAGCACCACGCTCGCCCCGGCCCGCCCGGCCGCCACCGCCGCCATGATGCCCGCCGGCGTGCCGCCGTAGACCACGAGGTCGACCCGCACCTCGGGCACCTCCGCGCCCCGCCCCGGCGCGGCCGCGAGGACGAGCACCGCCAGCAGGCGGAGAAACCAAAGTCGAAACATCGGAAATGACGTGATCATGGGTAGGGTGATGGGGGAAATATTCTGGGGAGAGAAAACGTCTCGGCTCAGCGCGCCCGCGCCGCGATGCCATACATCCATTGCAGTTCCAGGTCGGGATTCTCGCGCGGCGGCCCGAGCGTCACCGTTCCTCCCGCCGCCACCTCGCGGCGCCACACCGCAAAGGGCGCCATGTTGCCCGCGCCCGGCCCCACGCCCACCGCGCGCCCGCTCGAGAGCAGAGGCGCGTTTTCCAGCCCGATGCGCAGGCCCGTGTCCGCAAATTCCCGCTCGAGCCACGCCGGCGGCGGCGTGCTGCTGTCCGCCAGCACGTAGAGCGTTGCCGCCCGCGCCACCGTCACCGCGATCTCGAGGTCCGCCGCGTAGCGGTCGCCCGCGAAGGTCTGCACCAGGTCCGCCCCGCGCAATTCGTCCGGCAGCCCCGCGGCGTCGAGGCCGTTCCACTCGTGCCGCTTGCTCACGAAGGCCGGCGCATCCTCGCGCAGCCCGCCCGGCACGATGCGGTAGAAAAAACGGTCCGCCGGATCGCGCAGGTTGTCGCGCACCGCCGCGATCACCGCCCCCGGCCCGGCCGCGCCCGTCGACCACCCGCCGGTCCCCGCCTCGGCGGTCACGCTCACGATCCGGCTTACCTGACGATGATCGTCCACCCGCACCGCCTGCCCTTCCGTGAGCCGGGCCAACGGCGCCGCCGCCGGCCGCGCCGCCCGGTCGAACAGCTCCACCTCGCCCTGGAACACCACCACGTCCGTGTGGCCGTCCCCGCCCACCGCCACGCCGAACCTCGTGCCGAGGTCCACGATCTTCGCCTGCGCCGTGTCGATCGCGAAGCCCTTGCCCTGCTCGCCCACGTCCGCCGTCACTCGCCCGTGCGTCACCCGCACCCGCATCGCGTCGAGCACTTCCAGCTTCGCCGGCCCCGCCACGTCGAGCCGCACGCCCGATTCCAGCCGTAGCCGCAACCGCCCGGCCGCCAGCTCCACGTGCCGCAGGCGCAACCCGCGCCCTGCGACGAAATCCGTCCGGTTCGTGCCCGCCGCTTCCTCGATCAACGCCGGTGTGCCCCGGGGCTGCGCCAGAAGGAAGCCCGCGCCGAGCGCCACCACCGCCGCCGCCGCGAGCCACCCGCGCCCCCCGGTCCGCCCCGCGGACGCCCGCACCGGACCCGCCGCCGGCGGCGTCTGCGCGGGCGCCGCTCCGCCCAAGAAGCCGAGCAGCGTGTCCACCCGCGCCTGCCGCACATAGTCCGCCCGCCGCGCCGCATCGGCCGCCAACACCGCCGCCAGCCGCCGCCGTTGCTCCGGCGTCGCCGTGCCGTCCAGCGCCGCCGACACCAGCCCCGCGAACTCCGCGTCGCCGCCGCTCATCCCGCGCCCTCCGCCGCCCGCGTGCGATCCAGGCACTCCGCGAGCATGCGCCGCACCCGGTAGAGCTGCGCCGACACCGCGTTCGCCGCGCGCCCCTGCCGCGCCGCGATCGCGTTCACCGAGTCGCCCGCCACGTAGCGGCTTTCCACCAGCGCCCGCTGCGCCTCCGGCAGTTTTTGCAGGCAACGCTCCAACGCGCGCAGTTCCCCGCCGTCCGGCGTCTGCCGCTCGCACTCCTCCGCGATCGCTCCCACCAGCGCGTCGTCGAACACCAGCCGGTCCCGCGCCTGCCGCTTCCGGTGCGCCAGCACCTCGAACCGCGCCACCGCCAGCGCCCACGGCAGAAACGGCCGCGCCGGATCGTAGTCCGCCGCCTTCCGCCACAGCACCCGGTTCGTCTCCTGCAGCACGTCCGGCACCGCCGGATCGCCCGCCATCATCGCGTGGATGCAGCCGCACAGCGCGCTTTGCGCCGCGGTGAGCCGCTCGACAAAACGACCGACGGATTCGGGGGACAACTCGGACATCGCCGACAATCAGCCCATCCCGCCCGAATCTGACGCACCTTCCACATTTTTCCACCCGCCCCCACCCATAACCCATCACCCATTACCCATGAC
>JBILLY010000568.1:0-3931 GCA_044375835.1 Opitutaceae bacterium | reverse complement strand
CGCGGGCGGCGGTCTCGGCCGGCGGGCGGCCGATGGCGAGCGCGGGGATGCGGAGGTTTTCCTCGACGGTCAGGTCGGGAATCAGGTTGTGGAGCTGGAAAACGAAACCGAGGTGGCGGCGACGGAGCGTGAGGCGATCGGCCTCGCGGCGGGGATCGAGGCCGCAGACCTCGATGTCGCCGCGGTCGGGCACATCGAGTCCGCCGATGAGATGGAGGAGCGTGCTCTTGCCGGAGCCGGAGGCGCCCCAGAGCGCGACGAGCTCGCCGCCGCGGACGACGAGACTGACGTCGCGGAGGACGGTGATGCGGCCGCGGTCGTAGGTTTTGACGACATGCTGGACGCGAACGAGAGGGGGTTCGGACCTATTCATAGCGCAGGGCGTCGGCGGGTTGGATACGGGAGGCGAAGCGGGCCGGGTAGATGGCGCCGGCGACGGCGGTCACAAAGGCGGTGGCGACGATGCCGCAGAGGACGAGCGGCTGGACGGAGGCCTGGACGTAGCCGTGGAACTGCGGCACGCGCTCGAGCCCGAAGAGGAGCGCGAAGCCGATCAGAAATCCGGATACGACGCCGACGGCGGCGATGGCGACCGCCTCGCCGAAGATGAGAGCGGCGACCTGGGCCTCGGAGAAACCGCAGACGCGGAGGACGGCGATCTCGCGGATGCGGCTGAACACGGAGAGGAGCATGGTGTTGGCGACGCCGAGACCGCCGAGGCAGAAGGCGCAGATGCCGACGGCCCAGGCGGTGAAGTTGAGGATCTTGAAGCTGTTGTAGCTGGAGCTGAACTCGCGGTTCTCGAGCGCGATCAGGCCGGACTCGGCGCCTTCGAGAGCGCGCTTGAAGGCGGGGCCGGCGGCTTCGTCGCGGAGTTTGACGGTGACGACGGAGGCGGCGTCGCCGCGGTGGAAAAACTCCTGGGCGGCCGGGAGCGGCAGAAAGACGCCGCCGTCCTCGAAGCCGTTTTCCGTTTTGAAGATGCCGCCGACCTTGAAGGTGCCGCGGCCGATCTCGAGGTCGGCGCCGGGTTTGGCGCCGAGAAACTCGGCGGCGCGGGAGCCGAGGAAGATCTCGCCGGCGGTGCGGCCGAAGTCGGCGGCGCGGCCGGCGCGCCAGTCGGCGCGGGCGAGGCGCGGGTCGGAAGGCTCGATGCCGAAGCAGGTGATGACGGGGTGGCCGGGGGAAGAGACGATGCCGAAGAGCACGGGGTGGGCTTCGGCGACCTCGGGGCGGGCGCGGATGGAGGCGACCTGGGTGCGGGTGACGGAGCTGAAGAAGAGGTCGGAGACGTTGCGCTCGAAGACGAGGTAGTGGCTGTCGCTGGACAGGATACGTTGGAACATGCCGATGGCGCCGGTGACGATCGCGAGGATCGTGAGCATGGCGGCCACACCGAAGGCGATGCCCGCGACGCCGATGAGGGCGCGGAGCCGGTGGCGGCGGAGGTTGGTGAAGACGAGGGTGAGAAAACGCATGGGCGGCGCGGACGAGGGGCCGCTCAGGCGGCGCGGACCGCGGGAGGGCTGACGGAGAACTGGTCGAGCAGGCCGTCTTTGAACGCGGCGAGATAGGCCCAGCGGGCGCCGCCGGCGACGGCGAGATCGGTCAAGGCGCGGCGGGCCTGGCGGTCGAGGCGGGCGAGGCGGGCGCGGGCGGCGGGGACGTCGAGGGCGAGGGCGAGATTGGGGCGGGTGAGGGCGCGGTCGCGGCCGGTGGTCTTGCCGGCCTCGGCGCTGGGCGAGAGGACGTCGCGGAGGTCGTCGGCGATCTGGTAGGTTTGGCCGAGGTAGACGCAGAGCGCGCGGAGGGCGCGGAGTTCACGGCGCGAAGGGCGCGCGGCGAGGGCGGGGAGTAAAATTGCCAACTCGAAGAGCGCGCCGGTCTTGGCGGCCGCGATGCGGCTGACCATGCGGGCGGAGCGATCCGAGGTGGCGAAGGCGAGATCGAAGGCCTGTCCGCCGACGAGGCCGGCGGCGCCGAGGCAACGGTCGAGGCAGGCGGTGGCGGCGCGGCGGACGGAGACGGAGCGGTCGGCGAAGGCTTCGCCGGCGAGCGTGTAGGCGCGGTTGATCAGACCGAGGGCGGCGAGGATGGCGGTGGCGTCGCCGTGGAGCTTGTGCACGCAGGGCTGCGAGCGGCGGGTGTCGGCGTCGTCCATGCAGGGGAGGTCGTCGAGGACGAGCGACGCGGCGTGGAAATACTCGACGGCGCAGGCGAGGCGCTCGGCGGCGTCGGGGCCGAAGCCGTGGCGCGCGCCGGCGAAGAGCACGAGGCGGGCGCGGAGGAGTTTGCCGGGTTGGCGGAGGACGTGGGCCAGCGCGGCACCGAGGCGAGGCTCGCCGTGGGGAGTCGCGGGCGAGTGGCGGAGCAGCAAGGCGGCGACGTGGCGATAGGAGTCGGAGTTCATGCGGGGCGGGGTGATGGAAAATCAGGGGGCGCGGCCTTGGAGGTGGAAACGGACGCGGACGAGCGGATCGACTTTGAGGAGACCCATCATGCGGATGATCGGGAGGCCGAATTCGCGGGTATCGACGACCGCCTCGCCGTCGACGGCGTAGACGGCATGATCCGTGGCGATGGTGACGGGAAACGTGAGTTCCCGGGTGACGCCGTGGAAGGTGAGGCGGCCGCGGGCATTGAATTGGCCGGGCGCGGCGGCGGTGAGGGCGGCGAGGACGAACTCGCCGTCGGGAAACGCGTCGCTCTGCTGCCAGTCGTGCATGGCGCGGTCGCGTTTTTCTTTTCCGGTGAGGATGTCGCGGAACTTGAAGGTTAGGCGCGCGGTGGCGACGGAGCCGTCGGGGGCGAGGGTGACCACGGCCTGGGGCTGGGACAGTTTGCCGGTGAAGGAGTCGACGGTGGCTTTGACGACGATCTCGACGCGCGACTGGACGGGATCGAGCAGGAGCGTGCGATCGGCAGCGGCGAGGGTGTAAACGAGGAAGCCGAAAAGGGCGGCGAGGAGCGGGGCGCGGAGGGCGAAACGCCGGGAGTTCATGCGCACACGGTAGGCGACGAGGATGAAGCGAACCTGAACGCGGGATGAATTTGCGTTCATGTTCGGCGTGGCCGGCGAATGGACTGAGGCGCGGCGAGGCGGGGTGAATCCCGGGCTGGAGGGGAGATGGGGCGGCGGCGCGGCGAACGGGTCGAGCGGGGCGATGGCGGCCGGGCGCAGACGGCCGGGCTCCCGCCCGCGCCGGGCACGGGTGCCCGCCAAGACACGAAACGCTGTTGCGGCGCGCCGCCGAACCGGGCACGCACGACGGACGCCCCGCATGAAATCCGCCGTCACCGTCTCGCTCGTGCCCGAAGCCCGCGGAGGGCCGTTCGTGTTTTGGGAGGGGCTCGACGACGCGTGGGCGCGGGCGGCGGCGTTGGGCTTCGACGCGGTGGAGATTTTTCCCGGCGCGGCGGAGGACGTCGACGTGGGGCGCGTGCAGGCGCTGCGGGCGCGGCACGGTGTCGGCGTGGCGGCGGTGGGCACCGGGGCGGGTTGGGTGAAGCACAAGCTGCGGCTGACCGACGCGGACGCGGCGGTGCGGCGGCGGGCGATCGAGTTTGTGGCGGCAATCATCGACCGGGCGGGTGCGCTCGGGGCGCCGGCGATCATCGGTTCGATGCAGGGCCGGTGGGAAGGCGCGGTGACGCGCGAGCAGGCGCTGGCGTGGCTGGCCGAAGCGCTGGAGGAACTGGGCGAGCGGGCGGGGCGCCACGGCGTGCCGCTGCTCTACGAGTTTTTGAACCGCTACGAGACGAACCTCCTGAACCGCGCGGAGGAGACGGCGGCGTTTGTGGGCGCGCTGCGCACGCGGCACGTGCAGGTGCTGTGCGACCTGTTTCACATGAACATCGAGGAAACGGATCTCGCGGCGGCGCTGCGGGCGGCGGGGCCGCGGGTGGGGCACGTGCATTTCGCCGACTCGAA
>JBILLY010000567.1:0-3936 GCA_044375835.1 Opitutaceae bacterium | reverse complement strand
GCCGGGGAAGGCCTTGGGCTCGGGCCAGCGGCCGCGGTAGTCGGCGAGGGAATCGGCGGGGACGGCGACCTCGGCGTGCGGGAGGGTGAAGGCGGCGTAGAGGAAGAACGGCTGCGCGCGGTGGCGGCGGATGAAGTCGAGGGCGGCGTCGGCGAAGAGATCGTGCGAGTAGACGCGGCGGGCGCCGTCCTTGTTTTCCGGGATCTCGCGGCGGCGGTCGTTGGCCCAGAGGTAGTCGGGGTAGTGGGTGTGGGCGTGGGTCTGGTCGAGGTAGCCGAGGAAATCGTCGACGCCTTTGCGCCACGGGGCGCCGGAGCTGTCGTCGAGGCCGAGGCCCCATTTGCCGACGACGCCGGTGGCGTAGCCGGCGGATTTGAGGGCCTCGGTCACCGTGCGGTCGGCGGCGAGGAGGGGGCGGTCGGAGTTGGCGCGGATGCGGGCGTGGCCGGCGTGGAGGCCGGTGAGGAAGACGCAGCGGGACGGAGCGCAGGAGGGCGCGCCGGCGTAGGCTTGGGTGAAGCGCAGGCCCTCGGCGGCCATGCGGTCGAGGCGCGGGGTGCGGATGAGTTTCTGGCCGTAGCTGCCGAGGTCGCCGTAGCCGAGGTCATCGGCGAGGATGAAAATGATGTTGGGCGGGGGCGGCGACGCGGGGGTCGCGGTCGCGGCGCGCGCGACGGGCGCGACGGAGCAAAGAAGAAGGGAGAAAGAAGAAAGGAGAAACCGGAGGCGTAGGCACATGAGGGCGGGGGCGTGAAGGGATCGGAGGGGCACCACGAAAAACACGAATGACACGAAACTGCGGGGACGGGGCGCTACCGGTGGGGGCGAAGAGCGAGGGTGAAGGCTGATGGCGAATGGAGCGGGCGGAAAGGGTCTGCCCACGGAACACACGGAAGGCCCGGAGGGGGCTGAGGCAGGCGGGTGGGGAATCGGAGAATCGGGAAAACGGAAAAGGGTGGGCGCGGCGCGGGGAAGCGGGAAATCGGAGCAGGACGGGCGCAGGGATGGCGGGGTTTGGGCGAAGGGGAGGACAGGTGGGGCTGGCTGCTTAACGCCTAATGCTTATCGCCTAAAGCCTGTCGCTCCGGGCTGAAATCAGGGGGCGACGAGGATGGGTTGCCAGAGGCCTTCCTTCACTTCGGGGACGGTGCCGGAGGCGGGGAAGGTGGACTTCACGGCGGTGCGGAGCTGGGCGGAAAGTTGGGCGACGGTGGCGGCGTGGGCGGGGAGGGCGGCGAGGTTGGTGAGTTCGCGCGGGTCGGCGGCGTGGTCGTAGAGTTCGCGGCCTTGGCGGCCCTCGTCCCACTCGGTGTAGCGCCAGAGTGGCGTGCGGAGGCTGTAGCCCGAGTAGCGGGGCGCGACGGGTTCGCCGGACGGGGCGGCGGTGGTCGCGGTGGCCGCGGCGGCTTTGGCTTTCTTGCCCTTGCCGGCGGCGGCGGGGTTGGCGCGCTGGACCTGGGTGAGGGCCCAGCCGCGGCCGGCGAGCGAGGGATCGCGGAGGAGGGGGACGAGGCTCTGGCCCTGGAGGTTGGCGGGGGCTTTGACGCCGGCGAGTTCGGCGAGCGTGGGGTAGAGGTCGACCTGGCTGACGGGGGCGCGGGCGACGGCGTTTTTGGCGGAGACGCCGGGAGCGACGATGAGGAGGGGGACGCGGGCGCTCTCCTCGAAGAGGCTTTGTTTCTGCCAGAGGCCGTGCTCGCCGGTGTGGTAGCCGTGGTCGGAGGTGAAAACGATCGTCGTGGTGTCGGCGAGGCCGAGGCGGTCGAGGGCGTCGATCACGACGCCGACCTGGGCATCCATGAAACTGATACTGGCGTAGTAGGCCTGGAGGGCTTCGCGGCGGAGGTCGTCGGTCATGGCGTCCTGCTCGCGTTTGTAGCTGCCGAGGGCGGCGGCGGGTAGGTCGGCCTGATCGGCTTTCACGTCGGGGACGACGCGCATCTTTTCCTTCGGGTAGTAGCCGAAGTAGGGGTCTTTGGGGGCGACGTAGGGCGTGTGCGGGCGGAAGAAGCCGACGGCGAGGAAGAAGGGGCGGTGGCGCTGCTTGGCGCAGCGCTCGAGCACCCAGGCGGCGTCGGCGGCGAGCATCGCGTCGGTGTGGTGGGCGTCGCTTTTGGGCGAGGCATACCAGCTGAGGGTGCCGCCGAACTGGCCGGGCGTGAGGCTGAAGATTTTCGGGTGCTCCTCGGTGCGGTCGACGCCGGCGGGGTTGAGTTCGAGTTCCCAGGAGGCGGGATCGTCGTGGCCGTCGGTGCCGATGGAGTTGGGGACGCCGTAGTGGTAGAGTTTGCCGATGCGGCCGACGAACCAGCCCTGCTGGCGGAAGGCCTGGGGCAGGCTGATCTGGGCGGGGATGGATTGGCGGAAGATCTGGGAGTTGGTGAGGATGCCGGTGCTGTTGGGGTAGAGGCCGGTGAGCATCGAATTCCGGCTCGGGCCGCAGAGCGGGAAGGTGCAGTAGGCGCGATCGAAGCGGACGCCGCGGGCGGCGAGCTTATCGAGATTGGGTGTGCGGGCGATGGGATCGCCGTAGGCGCCGAGCAAGGTGGCGAGGTCGTCGGAGATGAGGAAGAGGACGTTTTTCGCGGCGGGGGCGGGCGCGGCGGCCGAGCAAAGGGAGGAGCAGAGGAGAAGGCAGAAAGCAGAAAGAAGAAACGGGCGGAGGCGGGCGAGGTGCATAGGGAAAGGCGGGCGGGGAACCACGAAAAACACGAACGACACGAAAAGGGTGGGCGGAAACGGAGGGGGCGGGGAAAACGGGAGGGGCGCAGGTGCGGGGGACCGGACGGGTGGTTACTTGGCGGCGGCTTTTTTCTTGTTGGCGCGTTTCGCGGCGGGAGCGGCGGCGGGATCGAAGCCGGTGATGTTGGCGACGAGGCGGGGGATGTAGGAATTGTAGCGCTCGTCCGGCGAGCCGGCGTCGACGGTGACTTTTTGGACTTCGGCGTGGAGCGGCTTGGCTTTGTCGCCGAGGGCCTCGATGGCGCTGAGCGCGGACATGGCGATGAAGAGATCGGTCTTGGCCGGGAACATGTGGGTGCGGAGGACCTCGAGGGAGGGGGCGAGGTCGGCGGCGGGGCCGTAGCGGCCGAGGGCTTCGGCGGCGACGATGCGGACGTGGGGCGAGGTGTCGGCGAGAGCGCGGCGGAGGAGCGGGAGATCGCCGGAAACGGCCGGGGCGCCGCGCATGAGGAAGCCGAGGGCGGCCCAGTAGCGGACGGCGCTGTCGGTATCCGAGATCAGGTTACGCAGCTGCGGCACGGCGGCGGGGTCGAGGCGGGAGGCGAGGTCGGCGGCGTCGACGATGCGGGCGAGGGGATACTTGGCGGGGTCGCGGGCGAGGGTGTAGGGCGGGACGCCGGGGGCGCGGGTGTGCATCTCGCCCTCGGGGAGGAAGGCGACGTCGCGGATCGACTCGAGGTGGGCGCGGTGGGCGGCGCGGAGTTTCTCGAGGGTGGCGCGGTGTTCGGGGGCGGCGGCGAGGTTGACGACTTCGTCGCGGTCGGCGCGGAGGTCGTAGAGTTCCTCGGGGGCCTTGGGCGTGCGCCAGAAAATGGACTGGGCGTCGGTGGTGCGGCCGGCGTCGAAGGCGGCGCGCCAGACGCGGGTGGTGGGCGTCTGGAACTGATAGTCGACGCGCTGGGCCTGCGAGACGTGGGGGAAGTAGTTGCGGAGGTAGACGAAGCGGCCGTCGGTGACGGAGCGGACGAGGTCCTGGCGCTCGTCCATGCGGCCGCGGGCGCCGTGGAGGTAGGCGGGGCCGGCGACTTGGAACGCGCCGGCGAAGGCGTGGCCCTGGAGGTGGGCGGGCGGACGGACGCCGGCGAGCGAGATGACGGTGGGCGCGAGGTCGACGAAGTTGACGAGGCGGTCGGAGGCGCCGCCGGCCTTGTATTCCTTGGGGGCGAGGTGCTGGAACTTGGGCGGGAAGTAGAC
>JBILLY010000566.1:0-3941 GCA_044375835.1 Opitutaceae bacterium | reverse complement strand
CGACGGCGCGACGAAAACCCTCGGCGCCGTCGTCACCGCCCTGCCCTGGCTCGGCCTCTCCTACAACCGCTCCCAGAGCGTGTTTCCGCAGGGCGCCTTCAAAGACATCTTCGCCCGCGTGCTGCCGCCGATCGAGGGCGACGGCCAGGACTACGGCCTCCGCCTCATGCTCCTCGGCGGCCGCCTCTCGGCCAACCTCAACGTCTACCGCGCCGACGGCGTGAACCAGTTCCAACCCTCGCTCAACGCCCCGAAAAACAACATCTCCACCGCGTCCAACGCCGCGCTCACGACCCTGCGCGCTCGCGGCCAGCCGCTCCCCGCCTCCGTCGCCGCCGCCGGCATCACGCTCCTCAACGGCGAATCGCAGGCGCGCGACGCCTCCGACCTCGCGGGCCGCGGCACCGAGATCGAAATCACCGGCCGCCTCGCCCCCGGCTGGAGCATCACGCTCAACGCCGCCCGCAACGAACTGAAGCAGGCCAACATTCTCTCCGACTCCATGGCCTTCCTCGCCGGCGTGAAGGCCGACTGGGAACGCAGCGCGACGCGCCTCGACGACACGCCCGCCGCGGTCGCCACCTTCGTGCGCACGCGCGACGGCACCCCGCAGCGCGACTTCGTCACCAATCCCGCCACGTTTGCCGACGTCTACGCCTACAGCCTCTCCGTCGCGGAGCCCTTTCTGCGCGGCACCGGCAAGTCGCCCTTCGCCCACGTCGAGCAGACCTTCAACGCCTTCACGAGCTACCGCTTCCCGAACGACGCGCCGCGCTTCGCCCGCGGCGTGCGCGCCGGCCTCGGCGCCAACTACCGCGGCCCCGCCGTCATCGGCTACGACAGCGCCGCCAACGACGCCGTGATCCTCGGCCGCAGCACCGTCACCTGGAACGGGATGCTCGGAAAACGTTTCGCCCTCCGCCGCGGCCAGTCGCTCGACCTCCAGCTCAACGTCGAAAACATCTTCGGCCAGGAGGACCGCCTGCCCTACTCCGCCACCACCCCGGGCAACATCGTCCGCTACCTCCTCCCGCGTATCCGCCACAACTGGACCGTCCGCGCCACCTACGGCTTCTGAGCCCGCACCCGTTTCGCGACCGCGCCGGCGGCGGGGCTCGGCTCACGCACGGTCGACCGGCCGGTTTCTCGTCGCACGCCGGCGGCGCCGATGGACCGCGGCGCCGAGCGCGGCGGCGCCGAGCAGCGCCGCCCACGTCGCCGGCTCCGGCACGGCCGAGGGCGTCACGTAGCCGCTGGCGTCGATCACGGCGCCGGGGCCGAAGCCGCTGAACGTGATCGCGGCGAGCTGCCCGGAGCTGAGCCCGGCGGCGGAGGTGCCGAAACGCAGGGTGTCGCCGCTGCCGGAGGAGTAGTTCACCACGGTGAGCGAGCCGCTCCACGTCTGGCCCGCGCTGCCGGCAAACGCGACCAGGCTCGCGAGCGAGGCGCCGAAATCGATCGTGCCGCCGGAGGCGCCGAGCGCGAGCGTGCCGCCGGCGGACTGGTTGTAGCCGGCGAGATCGAGCGTGCCGTTGTTGAGGCTGAACGCGGTGCCGGAAGAAAAACCGTCGTTGGCGCCGAGGCGCAGCGTGCTGCCGCCGCTCACCGTGGTCGTGCCCGAGTGGTCGCCGCCGCCGGAGAGCGTGAGGGTGCCGCCGCCGGAGAGGTTGAGGTTGCCCGCGCCGTTCACCGCGCCGGCGTAGGAGGTGGCGGAGATCTGCGCGAGGGTCATCGTGTGGCCCGTCCCGAACGTGATCGTGCCGCCGGTGCCCGAGAGGGCCGCGACCGTCTGGGTGGCGTTGTTCAACGCGAGCGCGCCGCCGTCGACGACGAGCGAGGCGGTGGCGGCCGCGACCGACGCGCCGCTCTGCACGGTGAGCGTGCCGCCCGAGAGCGTGAGCGAACCGGTGAAGGTATTGGTGCCGGAGAACACGAGCGCGCCCGCGCCGGATTTCGCGAGGGAGCGCGCCCCGCCGCTCTCGCCCACGGCGCCGAGCGTGAGCGCGCTGCCGGCGGCGGTCGCGATGGCGGCGGAGCCGGTGAGCGTCGTCGCCCCGGCGACCAGCCCGGCCGTGCCGGAGGTGACGTTGGCGCCGGGCGCGACGGAGAGCGTGTGCGCGCCGAGCGAGACGGTGCCGATCGTGTGCGTGACGCCCGCGCCGGCCGCGGCGCGGTCCGACACGAGCGTGGCCGCGCCGCCGACGGTGGTCGCCGTCCCGGTGAAGGTGGTGCCGGTGTTGGCGGCGAGCTCGAGCGTGCCGCCGTTGAGCGCGAGCGCGGCGGCGGCGTTGGCGGCGAGCGAACTGGCGGTCGTGGCGCGGAGCGTGCCGGCGGAGAGCGTGGTCGTGCCGGAGGCGTTGCGCGTCGAGGTGGAGGAAAGCACGAGCGTGCCGGCGCCCTGTTTGGTGAGCGCGAAATTGCCGGCGACCGCGCCGAGCGTGAGCGTGGTGCCGGCGGCCGGGTTGAAAGCCGCGGCGCCGGTGAGCGTGGTCGCGCCGAAGACGAGGCCGGCGGTGCCGGAGGAGACGTTGGCGCCGGGCGAGAGGGAAAACGTGAAGGCGCCGATCGACAGCGTGCCCAGCGTGTGGGTGACGCCCGCGCCGGCGCTCAGCCGGTCGGAGACCACCGTGCCGGCGGCGGTGACGGTGGTGTTGCGGTTGAAGGCGAGGCCGCTGTCGGCCGCGAGCGCGAGCGTGGCGGCGCCGAGCGAGAGCGTGCCGGCGCCGAGGGCGGAGGCGGAGGTCGTGGCGCGCAGTGTGCCGCCGGCAACGGTGGTCGCGCCGGTGTAGGTGTTGGCGCCCGACAAAGTCAGCGTGCCCGTGCCGGTCTTCACGAGTGCGTCGGCCCCGGTGCCCGGGCCGTTTTGCACGACGCCGGTGACGGTGGTGTTGCCCGTGCCGGCGATCGTGAGCGTGCGGGTCTGGTTGTTGTCGGCGAGCGTGAGGGTGGCGCCGGAGAGGGTGAGGCCGGCGGAGTTGTTGTTGGTGAGCGTGGTGCTGCCGGTCTGGGAAAGCGGCGCGGTGAACTCGATCGCGCCGGTGCCGGCGACGGCGGAGGAAGCGGTGATCGCCGGCGTGTTGGCCAGCGTGCGCGTGGCGGTGGCGGAGAGCGTGCCGCCGGCGAGCGTGAGGGCGCCGGTGCCGAGCGCGGCATCGTGGCCGACGACCAGCGTGCCGGCGGCGAGCGTGGTGCCGCCGGTGTAGGTGTTGGCGCCGGAGAGCAGGAGCGTGCCGGTGCCGGTGGACTTGTTGATGGAGCCGCCCGTGCCGGCGACGACGGCGGAAACGGTGACATCGGTGGCGGCGGTGGTGGAATCGCCGATGTTGAAGACGTGGGCGCCGGCGCCGAGGTCGAGGTTGCCGGAGACCGTGGCACCGAGCGGATTGCCGGTGGCGCTGTAGGTGAGCGCGCCGGTGCCGGCGAGCGTGAGCGTGCCGAGACCGGTGGAGACGACGGCGGAGCTGAGGGTGTTGTTGCCGCCGAGCGCGAGGGACGCGACGGTGTCGGAGTAGCCGTTGAGATCGAGCGTGGCGGCGGCGCCGGCGGGGCCGGACACGGTGACGGCGGTGGAATCGGACAGGACATTGGCGGCGCCGTATAGGAGCGTGCCGCCGGAGACGGTGGTCGCGCCGGTGTAGGTGTTGGCGGCCGAGAGGACGAGCGTGCCGGCGCCGGCCTTGGTGAGGCCGACGGTGCCGGTGATGGGGACGGAGACGGTGAGATCGGCGGCGGTCGACGTGGAGTCGTTGACGGTGAAGGTGCGCGTGGCGGCGCCGAGGGCGAGCGTGCCGCCGCCGGTGGTCGAGACGACGGCGCCGAGCGGATTGTTGGTGCTGGTATAGGTGACGTTGCCGCCGAGGGTGAGCGTGCCGGCCCCGTGGGTGACCTCGTTGACGGAGGTCGACGTGGCGCCGACGCCGCCGAAGGTGAGGCCGAGCACG
>JBILLY010000020.1:0-15742 GCA_044375835.1 Opitutaceae bacterium | reverse complement strand
GAGTCGGCGGTCGCCGCGCGGGCGACGAGGGAGGTCGCCGCGGCGACCAACAGGAGACTACGGACAAGCGTGGAGAGCATGGGCGAGCGGCGGGGTAGCGGGGAAAGGGGCAGGCGGGCGTGGTCGCGGGGATGCGACGGCGGCGGATTTCGGGGCGGCGCGGGCGACCGTTACTTGCCGGCCTTTTTCCTGGCCGGGCGGGCGGGCTTGGCGTCCTCGTCGTCGCCGGAGCCGCCGGCGCCGCGGTGCGGGGCGTCTTTCTCGGGCAGCCACCGCGCGAGCTCGGCCTTGGTGCGCTCAAACTCGGGCCGGCCGGCGAGATTGGTCCACTCATACGGGTCCTTGATCTCGTCGTAGAGTTCCTCGCCGCCGTCGGCGTAGCGGATGTAGCGCCACCGCTCGGTGCGCACCGCGTGGTTCTTGAACCCGTGGGTCGTGATCGCGGGGCGGTCCCAGGCGGCCGCGGGATCGCGCAGCAGCGGCACGATGCTGTGGCCCTCGACGTGTTTGGGGATGGGGAGGCCGGCGAGTTCGCAGAGCGTCGGATAGATGCTCATGAAATCCACCGGGCGGTCGGACATACCGCCCGCGCGGGTGACACCCGGGGCCACGACGATGAACGGCGCGCGGGTGGGCTCCTCCCAGAGCGCGAATTTCCGCCAGTGGTCTTTCTCACCGAAGGACCAGCCGTGGTCGCCCCAGAACACGATGATGGTGTTGTCGCGGTGCGGGCTGCGGTCGAACGCGTCGAGCAGGCGGCCTATGTTCATGTCGGTGTAGGCGACGGTCGCGAGATACGACTGGATGGCGTTCTTCCAGTTGCCGTCGCGGACGAAGCGCGCGTGGTCGGCGGCGGCCTTGGCCATCTTTTTGCCGCTCGCCGGGAGGTCGTCGAGGTCGTCTTTCCGGTAGGGCGGGAGCTGGATGCCCTCGAGGGGAAACAGGTCGTAGTATTTGCGCGGGACGGCGAAAGGCAGGTGCGGCTTGTGCAGGCCGCAGGCGATGAAGAACGGCTGGTCGGACGGTTTGTTCAGGCGCTCGATCGAGTAGTTCACCGTGTGCCAGTCCATGAGGTCCTCGTCCTTGAGGTCGTGCCGCAGCGGCTCGTGGAATCCCTCGTCCTTGGTCACGCCTTTGCCCGTGGCGGAGAGGCCCGCGGAATCCATGTAGTCGCTCCACTCCGAGGGAAAATACTGGTCGCCGTGGTAGATCTTGCCGGCCCCGGAGACGCGATAGCCGGCTCGCTTGAACTGCATCGTGAGGCCCTGGCCCTCGGGCAAAATGGTCTTCCACTTGTCGCCGTTGGTATAGAGACCGGTGGTCCAGGGCCGCTGGCCGCCCATCAACGCGCCGCGGGCCGGCTCGCAGGCCGGCACCACGCAATACGCATGGCGGAACGCAACGCCCATGCGCGCGAGCCGGTCGATGTTGGGCGTCTTCGTCTGCGGATTGCGCCCGAGGTAGCCGACCCAGTGGTTGAGGTCGTCGACGGCGATGAAGAGGACGTTGGGACGCCGGGGCGCGGGGCCATCGGCGGCGACGGCCGGCGACGCGGCGACGGCCCACGCGAGGGCGAGCCAGCAAGAGCGGAGGAGGAAAGCAGGCATGGTGAGGGGCGACGGGGCGGAAACCGGCCGGAGTGGAAGGACTGCGGGCGGGCGGCCGGGTTGATGGGGCGCGAGCACGGTAGGACAATTTCGCCGCTTGGGAACCGGAAATCCGGTCGGCGGCGGCGTCAGGTGCTCCGCACGGTGCGCCGCCGGAATCGCACCGCGCGTCCGCGCAGGTGCAAACCGTCGTTGCCCGCCCGCCGACGCTGGCGGGCGGGGAGTCGAGCGGAGCGGAGACCTCCGACCCCGTGAAAGCCAACGATGGGCGGGATGCGCCCCACGCGACGCGTTGCCCGGGAAGACCGACTCACCACGCCACCGGTGACGCGTTGGCGCTTCCTCGTAATACGCCATCAATGGCGGCTTGGGTTGATTCAGCGGCTTAAAACGCCACATTCGGCGTATGAAGCTCGTGCCCAACCTCACCGATGAAGCCCTGCTCAGCCTGATCGGAGCCCGGCTGGCCCGGCTACGGTTGGCCAGGAACCTGACGCAGGGACAGCTCGCGGAACAGGCGGGGCTGGGACTGCGGACGGTGCAACGGCTGGAACTGGGGGCGGCGGCGACGCAGTTGTCGGGCTTTGTGCGGGTCTGCCGGGTGCTGGGCTTGGTGGAGCGGTTCGAGACGTTTATTCCGGAGGAGGCCGCCAGCCCGATGGCGCAGCTGAAAAGGGAAGGACGTCAACGTCGGCGCGCGACCGGCAAAAAGGCGGTGGCGCGCAAGCCGAAGAAATGGACGTGGGGTGAGCCGGCATGATCGCGAAGGTGCAACTCTGGGGGCGGACCATCGGCGCGGTGGCGCTCGACGAAGGGCGGGACGTGGCGACGTTCCAATACGACCCGGACTTCGCGCGCAGCGGCATCGAGCTGTCGCCGGTGGCCATGCCGCTGAGCGAGCGGGTGTATGAATTTCCCGCGCTGCCGCGGAACACCTTTCACGGGCTGCCGGGGCTGCTGGCGGATTCGCTGCCGGACAAGTTCGGCAACGCGCTGGTCAACGCCTGGCTGGCGACGCAGGGCCGCACGCCGGAGAGTTTCAACGCCGTGGAGCGGCTCTGCTACACGGGCGCACGCGGGATGGGCGCGCTGGAGTTTGCCCCGGCACTCGGCCCGAAGGCGCGCAAGGCGTCGAAGATCGAGGTGGACGCGCTGGTGCGGCTGGCGGGCGAGGTGTTGACGCACCGGGGCGATTTGCAGGGCCATTTTCACGAGGCGGGGAAGGAGCAGGCGCTGCGCGACATCCTGAGCGTTGGGACGTCCGCCGGCGGCGCGCGGGCCAAGGCGGTGATCGCGTGGAATCGCGCGACGAACGAAGTGCGCTCGGGGCAGATCGCGACGGACGCCGGCTTCGATTACTGGCTGCTCAAATTCGACGGTGTGGCGGGCAACAGGGACAAGGAGCTGGAAGACCCGAAGGGCTACGGCGCGATCGAGTATGCGTATCACCTGATGGCGAAGGCGGCGGGCATCACGATGACCGAGTGCCGGCTGCTGGAGGAAAACGGGCGGCGACATTTCATGACGCGGCGTTTCGACCGGCTGGCCGGCGGGACAAAGCTGCACCTGCAGTCGCTCTGCGCGCTGGCGCATTTTGATTTCAACCAGGCCGGGGCATACGCCTACGAGCAGGCGCTGTTCACGATCCGCCAGCTCAAGCTGCCGATGGCCGCGGTGGAGGAGCAGTTCCGGCGGATGGTCTTCAATATTGTCGCCCGGAATCAGGATGACCACGTGAAGAACATCGCTTTCCTCATGAACAAACAGGGCGAGTGGTCGCTCGCGCCGGCGTTCGACGTGACCTACAGCTACAATCCGTCCGGTCCGTGGACGGCGACGCACCAGATGACGCTGAACGGAAAACGGGACGTTTTTGCGCGGGGAGATTTCGAAGCGGGTGCAAAAGCGGCGGGGATGAAACGGGGCCGGGCCGCAACGATCATCGAGGAAGTGCGGGCGGCGGTGCAGCGGTGGCCGGAGTTTGCGGCGGAGGCCGGGGTCACGACCGAATGGCGGAAAAAGATAGCAAAGGCTCATCGACTGACACTCCCGGGAAAATGAGCCTCAAAGCATCCATCGTCGAAGACGCCGCCCGCGAATCATTCGCGGCGCCGGGCCAGGCGGTCGGGCACGGGCCGCTGCTCGCGCCCGGTGCACCGGCGACGGAGAGAGATGGATTGGGCGACGTGGTGCCGGGCGGGGGCGCTCGCGCGCGGAGTGAGCAGGGTCCCGGCTGAGCTTATACGCGTCCGGTAGTTTGCGGCCGGCAGCAACCAGTGCCCGGGCGCGCTCGGATCGTTTCGCGGGGCACGCGGACCCGGCGTCGACCAAGCGCGAGCCCTTGGTGCCGCAAAATCCAAAAAACGTCGGGCGCCCGGCCTCAGCGCCAGTCGATCCGCGCCTGCTTCGCCTGGAGGTCCACGCGAACCGATGCGTGGGCGAACTCCCGCGTCGCGACCCAGCCGGCCCACACCGCGTCGCCTTTCGGCGGGCCCAGCGCGCGTTCGAATTCCGGATACGGGTCGAGCATGCCGTGGCTGTCGGTGTAACCCCACGAGTAGCAGAATCGCGCGCCGGGCTGCGCCGCGACGAGGAAGCAGGCGAGCGGAAATTCGAGCCGCTCGCGCGCCAGCGCCAGCAACTCGGCATAGGGACGCTGCATCATCTCGCGGTCCTGCCAGTTGAAGCCGGGCCATCCCTTCACCACCGCAAACTTCCCCTTCGCGGCCGCGAGCGCCACCGACTCGAGGTCCGCTTTGATGTCCGCCGGCGCATCCGTTTTGAACGCGCCGAAGTGCTCGATCATCACGCCGTCGATCCCCTCCCAGTCGAGGAGCTCGCGGAAATCCGTCCCGCGCACCCCGTTGACCAACACCACCCGCCCGGCGCCGAGTTTGCGTTTGGTCAACGCCAGCATCTCCCGCAGCCCCGCCACGACGGCGCGGGCCTTCTCAGCCCCCACCTGGCGCGCGAGCCCCGGCGCGATCGCCTGCGGCAGCGCGTCGGCAAACAGGCCGTCGAGCGGCGCTTCCCGATGGGCCGCGGCCACGACCTCGGACCACCATTCGCGGAAGTCCGCGTTGGAGGGATCGGGCCGCGGCGTGCCCGACGGATGCGTCACGACCTCGCCCGCCGCCGTCCGCAGCGTCCACTCGGGGCGGTAGGACGCGTGCGCAGCGTAGCCCGGCCAGTTGATGAAGGCGTTGAAATAAAACAGCACCCGCGCCGCCGGATTGCGCTGCTTGATCCGGCGGGCCGTGTGCGCGATGCCCGCCTCGGTGCTGCCGTGCGGCGCGACGCCGTGGCTTTTCTCCAACACGACGAGTTGTCCGCGCGCCGCCACGAACTCGATCTCGGCGTCGGTCAGGTCCGCCCCGCGTTTGCCGAAGTGCAGCGCAAGCGGCACGCGCTCCCAGCTGAAACCGGGAAACCCGCCGGTCAGGCGCGCGGGCGCCGCGGACGCCGGCGGACTCGCGGGCGACGCGGGCGCAGCCGACCCGGCGACGGCGAGCGGGCGGAGTTCGGAGCTGAGCGTCAGGCCGTCCGCGTCGAGGTTGAAGAAATACGCCTCCGCGCCCGCCGGCAGCGCGGCCGTCGCCACGACGCGCCCGCCGTCGGCACCCGTTTCCAATGCGGCCGCCGCCTGCGTCCAGTCGGCGCCGCGCCGGACGACCAACGTCGCGCCGCGGACGGCCCGCGTGGTCTCGAATTCGACGCGCGCCGTGCCGTCGTGCTGCGCCTGCGCGAGTTCGCGCGCCCAGGGCCGGCCGGTGGTCACGATCGCGCGCGCGAAGGCGTAGCTGTCGGGCGGCGTCCAACCCGCGGGATGGCTGTGCTTCATACCGAAGGGAACCGACACCAGCCGCGGCCCGGGGGCGGCGCGATACGTCGCCTGCTGCACGTCGAGCGGGAAGTGCGCGTCGCGCGGGCCGGTCAGCCAGAGCAGCGGCAGCGTGGCCTGCGGGAGGCGCAGCAGCGGTTCCCACACCTCGCGGTAGAGGGCCTGGTCGGCGAGCGCCGTAGATCGGGATGCCGAAGGCAAAACGTCCGTCGATGCCCACGACGGTCGTCGTGATGATGCCGCCCCACGAGATGCCGCACACGCCGACGCGCGCCGGATCGACTTCGGGGAGCGACCGCAGGAGCGAATTTGCGCGGACGGTCGCGGCGACGGCGTGATACATCCACTGGTCGGCGAGCGGCTCGGCGGCGTCGCCGTAGATGCCGTTCCGCGCCGGTCCGCCGTCCGCGTGCCGCTGCCACTGGGCGCCGGGCGGCGCGTCGGGGATGCGCACGTCGGTCTGCCCTTCGACGGCGATGGAGATCGCGGCAAACCCCTCCGCCGTCCACTTCCGCACCCACTCTTTGAAGGCCGTGCCGCCGCCGCCGTGCACGAGCACGACGCCGGGCAGCTTGCCCTCCGCCGGCCGCGTCTCGGGCAGGCCCAGCCAGGCAAACACCCGCGTCGGTTTGCCCCGATACGGCACGCTCTCGAAAAACAACGGCCGCAGCGCGCCTTCGGCCGCGAACCCGTCGGCCGGATGCAGGGCGGGCACCGCGGTCTGCCGGCCGAGTGCGGCGACGTCCGCGCGCAACGCCGCGTAGTCGGCCGCCGCCCCGGCCGGACGGGCGCACGCGAGCAGCGCGAGGACGAGAAGGGAGACGAGCGGGCGCATCAGAAGCCGAACGTCGCCGTCAGGACAAAATTCCGCGGGCGGCGCAGTTCCCAGCGGATGGGGACGAGCGAGTTCGTCGCGCCGACGACGCCCTCGGTGTCGTAGTCGCTCGAGACGAGGCGGGCGCGGCTCCAGTCGAAGAGGTTCTCGACGTTGAGCTGGAGGCGCAGGTTGACGTGGCGGAGGATCTTCCGCTCGTGCGCGAGCATCGCGCCGATGTCCAGGAAGTCGCGGCCCTTGATCGGCCGCGCGGCGTCGACGATGCCCGTGGGCGTGCCGGCGACGAGCGTGCGCTCGAAGCCCACGGTGTTGGCGCTGCGCCAGCGGAAATTGCCGCCGAGCGACCAGCCCTTGAGCCCGCCGTCCTTGGCAAACGTGTGCGTCGCGAGGCCGTTGAAGGCGTATTTGCCGTTGCGATGCGTGGACGCGCCCTCGATCGCGCGCTCGTCGCGGTAGACCCGCTCGGCGGCGGCGATCTGCTGCTCGAGGTAGAGGGCATCGGCGCCGGCCTGGGTGCGAGCGGTCGCGCTCGCGGGATCGAGGTCGAAGGCGGTCGAGCGCTGGCCCGACTCGACGCGGCGCAGCTCGCCGGCGAAGCCGCGCCACGTGGCGAGACCCTGGAACGGCGCCGTGGTCGCGAGGTAGCGGCCGAGCGAGGCGAGGTGGGTGCCGAGGGTGTTTTCATTGCTGCTGCCGGTGAGCGCGATGCGCCAGCGCGGCGAGGGGTTGCAGACGATGCTCAGTTCGTAGCCCTCGGCCTCGAAGCTCCACGTGTCGCTCACGTCGGTGGAGTCGGCGGGGTAGACGCCGGCCGCCGCCATCGCGCGGAAGCGGGAGTCGCCGGTGTCGCGGTAGTTGGTGCGCAGGCGGGCGAGGATGTTTTTGATATTGGTCGAGTAGGCGTTGGCGTTGCGCGCCTGGTCGGTGGCGCCGTTGGTGAAGCGGTTGGCGGAAACCGAGAGTTTGCCGCCGAGCAGGTGGAGGCGCACGCCGACGTCCTCGGTTTTGCCGGTGGAATTGGGCGCGGGCACGCCCTCGAAGTTTTCCCACGACGCGTTGCCGACGGGGCTGAAGTTGTTGGAGCGGTTGTAGGTCAACGACAGCCACGGCAGCGCGTGCCAGACGACGCCCTGGGTGCGCGAGAGACCGGCCGTCGCGACGCTCGGCGCGGCGTTGAGCGGCACGTCGCGCGACGGCGAGAAATAGCGGCGCAGCGGGTCGGTGGCCGCGCCCGCGACCGCGGGGTCGATGAACTCGCGCACCGTCGGCACGCCGTAGCTCGCGGTGTCGTCCTCGCGGTAACCGAGCACGGTCACGAGCCGGCCGCCGAACCAGCGGGCCTGCCAGCCGAGCGAGAGGGCGTCGTTGGTGAAGCGCGTTTTCGTCGAGTTGAGAAACTGGCGCAGGCCGAGGTTCACGGGCGCGGCGTCGTTGGCGTTGGCGCCGACGAGTGTGCGGCCGTTGAGCTGCGCGAGACGCTTGGTGATCTGGAACTGGTCGGGCAGCGGATACGGCACTTGGCCGTTCACGAAGTAGGCGCGCGCGCGCAGGATGTGCGGCGCGCCGAGCGCGTCGTTGCTCCAGCCCGCGCCGGTGCGGCCGACGGTCGCGAGGTTGAAAGTGCGGTAGATATCCTGGTCCGAATCGCTGCGGCTGGTCTGGAGCAGGCCGCCGAAGTTGTGCTGGCCGAGCCAACGGTGCCGCCGCGTGAGATCGAGTTCGTAGCTGAGCGTGGCGCGGTATTCCGCGAGCCGGCCGAGCTGGTCGCGGTATTGGCCCTGTGTCTCGGCGTAGGGCACCTGGAAGCCGGGGTTCGGCGTGCCGTCGGGCAAAAAGCGATCGACGTCGATTTTCACGATGTTGAAGGCGTCGGGAGAAAACGAGCGGGCGTCGCGCGCCACGTTGCCGGCGAGCTCGAGGTGGAGGCCGTCGCGGAGCTTCTGCTCGACGAAGAGCTGCGTCCACCGCCCGTGCAGGCGCTGCTCGGGATCGTCCCAGGTGCCGGCCTGGAGGTTGGCGGACTTGGCCAGCCCGGTGAGCGCCCACGGATCGACCGTCCGGACCTGCGCCTGGAAGCGGGTGTTCACGAGCGGATTCGCGAGCGGCAGGCCGACGATGTAGGTCGGCTGGTGCGCGGCGAACTGCGTGAGCGCGAGGCGCGGGTCGAAGCCGGCCTGCGGCCGGCCGTTGGCCGCCCACGCGAGACCGTTGGCCGGAAAGTTCACCGTCGGCCGGCCTTTCGCGAGCCACTGCAACATGCCGCCGTCGAAGCCCCAGACGAGCGGCGCGACGTTGCGGTCGATAGAGTAGTGCTCGTGGTTCGCGGTGATCGTCGTGTGCGCGAACGGCCGCGCGGTGAGACCGGCCGTGAGGCGGTCCTGCGCGCGCCCCTCGTAGAGGCGGAATTCGCGCTTCTGGTCGTGGAGCAGGTTGAGCCGCAGCGCGAGGCGACCGGGCACGAGCGGCTGGTTGTGGTCGAGCGCGACGCGGCGCGAGCTCCAGCGGTCATACTGCGCCTGCACCGTGGTTTTGCGCGCGGCGAGCTGGGCGCGCTTGGTGGTCGTGACGGCGGCGCCCTGGGGATTGCCGACGCCGATGAGCAGGGCGTTGGGGCCGCGGGCGAGCGTGATGCGCTCGAGGTTGTAGGCGTCGTTGGGTTCGAGCGCGGTGAAGAAATCGTGCGAGAGCCCTTGCTCGCCGTTGCTGGAGACGAAGCCGCGGATGGAGTATTGCTGGCCGGTGCCGAAGCGCAGGAACTGCCCCGACGCGCGGTTGGCGTCGACGTTGTCGCCCTCGACCGAGTCGACGCTCGGCGTGTAGAGCAGGGCCTTGTCGAGCGAGGTCGCGGCGAGGTCCTGTATGAACTCCGGCGTGAGCACGGTGAGCGAGGCGCCGACGTCGCGGAGGTTGGTGCGCATGCGCGTGCCGGCGAGCGTCTCGGCCGCGGCGTAGCCGGTGTCTTTTTCCGACGACACCTCGAAGGGCGTGAGGACCACGGGGACGGGCGGGGCGGACGGCGCCGGGGCGGTCTGCGCGAGCGCGAGCGGCGCACCGAACAAGAACAACAAGCCCGCGCAGGGCGGGCGAAGGTGGGCAAATCTCATGGGGAGGAGCGTGGTGCAACAGGGGTGACGCCGAAGCGCGCCGCGGCGCCGGGGAAGCGTCCGCGCGGCCCGCACGAGAGCGGGTTTCCCGCCCGTCGGCGATGCGCAAAACACAGACCGCGACCGCGACTGCGGCGGGGCCGCGGGGCCGCGTCGGCGGCCTGCCGCTCGCCCCCGGCGACTGCTCGGCATCGCGGCCGCACGCCGGAGAATCGGATGGCCTACCGCCCGCACCGCCCCAACCTCCGCGCCACTCCCCTGCCCCATGCGTCTCCGCTTCGCGCTCCTGTTTCTCCCCCTCCTCGCCCCGCTCGCGACGCCGGGCCGCGCCGCGACACCGCCGGCCGCCGCCGCGACGAAGCCCAACTTCATCGTGATCCTCGCCGACGACCAGAGCTGGAGCGGCACCTCGCAGCGCATGATCCCGGGCAAGCCCGAAACCGCGAGCGACTACTTCCGCACGCCGCAGATCGAGCGGCTCGCGGCGCAGGGCATGGTGTTTTCCAACGGCTACGCGCCGGCGCCCTTCTGCTGCCCGACGCGGCGCAGCCTGCAGGTGGCGCAGACGCCCGCGCGCCACGAATACCAGGCCGACCGCGAGGGCTGGCCCGCCGTCTACCGCCGCCAGCTCAACATCCCGCGCCTGCTCAAGCAGGCCGATCCCCGCTACCGCACCGCGCACTTCGGCAAGTGGGACCACCGCTACGACGGCGTGACGCCCGCCGACCAGGGCTACGACGCGAGCGACGGGCCCACGGGCAACGGCGACGGCAACGGCCTCGGCGACGGCAAACCCGCCGGCAAGAAACTCGACAAGGTCTCCGTGCTCGCGGACCCCAAACGCGCCGAAAGCATCACGGACCGCGCGACGGCCTTCATGGAAGAGCAGGTGCGCGCCGGCCGGCCGTTCTACCTCCAGGTGTCGCACTACGCCGTGCACCTCGACATCCAGCACAGCGCCGGCGCCCTCGCGCGGGTGCAGGAACGGACGCCGGGCCGGAAACACAACCTGCCGGAATTCGCCGCGATGACCGAGGACCTCGATGCCGCCGTCGGGCGCCTGCTGGCCAAGGTCCGCGACCTCGGACTGCACGAGAACACGTGGATCTTTTACCTCTCCGACAACGGCGGGCGCAGCAGCCTGCCCGGCAGCAAAGACCTCGGCCTCGGGCTCAACCACCCGCTCCGCGGCGCCAAGTCGAACATGTATGAAGGCGGCATCCGCGTGCCGTTTTTCGTGGTCGGCCCGGGCGTGAAGCCGGGCAGCGTGAGCGATGTGCCGGCGACGGGCCTCGATTTCCTGCCGACGCTGGCCGAGCTCGCGGGCTACCCGGCGGCGCTGCCCGCGACGGTCGACGGCGGCAGCCTGCTGCCCGTCCTGCGCCACGGCGGCGTCGGCGAAGTGAAGCGCGCGCGCCCCTACCTGATTTTCCACCAGGCGGTGGACCGCAACCCGCAGTCGGCCCTGCGCTCGGGCGACTGGAAACTCGTGAAGACCTGGAAGACCGGGAAACTCGAGCTGTTCAATTTGGCCAAGGATCTCGGCGAAGCCGACGACCTCGCCGCGCGCCTGCCGGAGAAAACGCAGGAGCTGGACCGGCTGCTGACGGGGTTTCTCACCGAGGTGAAGGCGACGACGGTGCAGACGAAGACGAGCAAGGAAGAGTGAGCCCAACGTCCCTTGACGTTCGGACGTCGCAGGAGACGAAGGTTGTTATCCGCGACCGGGTGAATTTTCGCCGGCGAATCGCCCTGCCATCCAGCCCGGCGCGGAGAGCCGGCCCCACCTCGGCATCGTCCGATCGTGAAAGGACGTTGGCATGAGTCGGCGACTCGCGCCGCGCCGCCGGTCCGGTCGCGTTTCCGCCCCCAAAGAGAAACGCCCGCCGCAGCGAGGCGGCGACGGGCGGGCAAATCCCGAGCCTCGCCGCCCCACCGGGTCGAGGCGGGCGGGCGCGGCGGCGGGCCGGCTCAGAAGCGGCCGTTGAGGCCCACGTTGATCGTCACGAAGTTGTAGTTGATCGTCGACGGCTGGTTCCGGAAGCCGCGGTAGATCTCCTGGTAGGAGTTGAGGAGGTTCGACACGTCGAGGGTGATCGAGGCTTCGGGGCGCACCTGGTAGGCGAGGCCGACGTTGAGCGTGTCGAACGCGGCGCGCCAGCGGTTGCGGCCCACGGTGGCGGCGGAGTATTCGACGATGTAGTCGCTCGTCCAGTTGTAGAGCAGACGCGTGCTGAACTTCTTGTAGCGCCACGAGAGCATCGCGTTGGCCGCCTTCGGGATGAAGCCGACGACCTCGCGGCCGGTCGAATTCACGTTGGAGCCGAAGTCGCCGTGCGTATCGATGATCGTGTAGTTGAAGGAACCGCTGAGGCCCTTCAGCAGACCGGGCAGAAACGTGTATTGCTGCTGGTAGCTGAATTCCCAGCCCTGCACGAAGGCGGTGCCGGCATTGGCGGACGTGAACAGGTTCCAGCCGCCGTATTCGCCGTTGTAGCCGTTGTCGGTGCCGGTGGGAATCGTGCCGACGTTGATGTTGCGCACGATGAAGTCGCGGATCGTCTTCTTGAAGAAGCTGACCGACACGTTGCCCACGGGCTCGAAGTAGTAGTCGAGGGAGGCGTCCCAGTTTTTCGCATTCTGCGGGAGGAGGCCGGCGTTGTTCACCGTGAGGGTGCTGGAGTTCTCGTTGATGCCCTCGCTCGGGAGCAGCTCGCCGAAGCCGGGCCGGCCGAAGCTGGTCGACCACGCCACCTTGGCGCGGAGGTTCGGCGTGACGTCGTGCGTGAGGTGGATGCTCGGGAACGGCTTCGTGTAGCTGCCGTCGATCGTGCGGCGGGTGTTGGCGTAGTCGCTGGTGACGGCGGCGAGCGGATCGGCGACCTGCTGCGCCCCGGTGCTGCCGCGGCGGGCGCGCACCCAGCCCACGCCCACGTCTTCCGTCTTTTCCCAGCGCACGCCGCCGAGGAAACCGGTGCGGCCGAGCACGCCTTCGCGGCCGAGCTTGCCCTGGCCCATGAGGTAGCCGGCGGTGACGGTCTCGGTGACGTCGCGCGCGCCGGTGTAGCGTTGCTGCAGGCCGTAGTAGACATCCTCGCTCCAGAGCGAGGCGTCGAGGGGCTTGCGGTTGCCGGCGAACATCGAGGCGGTCCACTGCGGGAGCAGGCGACCGGTCTTGACGCGGTCGAAGGTGATCATCGAGGGGTCGGGCGGCAGCGGGCCGGTGCCCGTGTAGTTGTAGCGGCGGCTGCGGCTCAAGGTCTGCGCGAGTGTCTCGCGCCACTGGGCGCCGGTCTTGAGCGAGAGCGGCACGGCGACGGGGAGCTTGTAGCTGGCGTTGAAGCGGGCCTCGCGCACGCGCTGGTCGTTTTCGCCTTCGCTGATCTGGAGCGCGCCGTTGGGGCGGTAGTTGCGCCAGTCGGTGAAATCGAGGCCGCCGTTGGGGAGAAAGCGCGGATGCAGCTCGGACTCGGTGCGGTCGAGGATCCAGCCGGTGCCGGCGATGCGCATGGTGAGTTCGCCGCCCTGGCCGTTGCCGTTGTTCAGGTTGTTGCGGGAGTAGTAGGCGGCGTAGTCGAGCTGGAGCGGGCCGAAGTCCTGCTCCATCGACAAATCGAGCCGGCGCTGGCGGGTGTCGTAGTGGTTGGGCCCGCGATTCTGCATGTCGATCAACGACTGCGGCACGGCCCGGATCGTGGTGATCTTGTCGGTCCAGCCGGGGACGACGCTGGTCGTCGCGCTCGGCACGGTGTTCTGGTTCTGCGAGCTGTAGGCGCGCGTGATGTAGCGGCGGCGGGAGTGCTCGATGTTGTCGCTGGCCGTGCCGCCGACGGTGATGCGCGTGCTCGGCGAGAGGCGGTATTCGGCCTTGAGGCTGGCGCTCTGCTGCTTGCGGTTGTTGTAGTTGTCGAAGGTCTGGTAGCTCCAGACGTAGGCGGGCTGCACGGTGGTGTTCTGGTAGTCGCGGTCGGTCTGGAAGAAGCCGACGGCGTTTTCGCTGTAGAACGTGTTGACGATGATGCCGAGGTTGCGCGTGCCGCCGAACACATCGAACAGCTCCTGGTAGCCGAAGTTGATCATCGGGTGATCGCGGTGCTGCTCGCGCAGCGGAATCTGGTCGGTGAACGACGGGGCGATGCGCGCCGAGAGGCTGTAGGTGAGGCGGCGGCGCTCCTTCATGTTGAGCGAGGAGCGGGACTTGAGGTTCACGGTGCCGCCGAGCGAGTCGGCGTTTTTGTCGGGGCGGTGGCCCTTGGTCAGCTCGAGCTGGTCGAAGAGCGCCGCGGAAATACTCTGCATCTCGAAGGCGCGGCTCGTGCCGAGCGAGGTGACGAGGCCGCCGTCGATGGTGACGGTGTTGAGGCCGGCGGGCATGCCGCGGATGTTGAAGTTGTAGGCCAGACCTTCGTCGGTCGGGCTGCCCGCCACACCGGGGAGGCGCATCAGCACCTCGCCCGCGCTCATGTTCGGCAGGTGGCCGAAGGAATCCATCGCGACGACGTTCATGGTGTTGGGCGCGTTGCGCTGCGCGGTGATGGCGGCGGCGCCGCCCTCGCGCTCGCCCGTGACCTTGAAGGCGTCGAGTTTGTAGATGCCGGTCGTGAGATCGAAGTCGCGCACGACCCGCTGGCCGGCGACGGCCGTCACCGGGCTGCGCGCGGTGTCGAGGCCGATGTAGCTCACGACGAGTTCGTGCGTGCCGGCGGGCACGCTGTTGAACACGTAGCGACCGGTGTCGTCGGTGAGGGCGGTGAGGCCAAGCGACGGGATCTCCACGCGCGCGCCTTCCAGGAGGTTGCGGGTGGCGGTGTTGCTGACGGTGCCGGTGAGCGTGGCGTTCGCCGACTCTGCGGCCGGCAGGCGGGGAGCGACGGCCGCCGCGACGAGCGCGAACACGAACAGGGAACAGCGGACAAGCGTCCGCGACCAAACGGGTGCGATGCACCCGGGCACGACAATCTTCATGGGGTGGGGTCTCTTGCTGGGGTTGAGCGTCTGAACCGGCGCAACGCATGGGATCGCGCCCCGGTCCCGTCAACCCGCGTCTGGCCCAACTCTCCTTGCGCCGACAACGCGGTCCCGCCATCCCCGCTCCTCCGCGCCCTTCGCCGGCAGCCGCGCCGGCACCGACCGCTCAAAACGGCGGATAAGGCGTCTCGGTCGCGACCTCCCAGCGGTTGTCGAGCCGCCGCGAAAAATCCAGCGGATCGCCCACGCCGACGGTCCCGCGCGCCACCTGATACGCCCAAACCTGGAAATAACTCAGCGTCGCCCCGCCGTAGATCGTCGAGAACGCGCCCTCCACCGCGTCGAGTCCGCAGGAAATCTTGATCCGGCCGATCCGCGGCACATGGAAACGCGCGTCGGTCGTGAACCAGTGTCCGCCCACGTAGACTTCCGCGTAGGCGTGGAAGTCCATGTGGTTGGTCGGGTCGGGGAAGCCCACGTCGGGCAGATGCCCCGTCACGTAGCGGGCCGGCAGATTGAACGCCCGGTTCAGCGCGATCGCGAGGTGCGCGAAATCCCGGCACACGCCGTAGCCGCGCTGCAGCACGTCCCACGCGGAGAGGTCCGGCCGCCCCGAGCACAACCGGTATTCGATGTTTTGGTGCAGCCAGAGGCTGATCGCCGTCACGCGCGGCAGCCCGTGCTCGATCTGCCCGAACTTTTGCCAAGCGAAGTCCGTCAGCTTGTCGGAATCGCAGTAGCGGCTGGGCAGCGTGTAGCGCATGAGGCTCGCCGGGATCTCGGCGGGCGCGAGCGGCCGCGCGAACGGCAGGTCGGCGTTGTCGGGCTGCGACGACGCGGCGAGGATCGCGTCGTGGCGGATGAGATTGGTGCCGGCGGCAAGTTTGATCCGCCAAATGCGGTTGCCGTGAAAGTCCTTGAACGCCTCCGCGGGCAGACCGTTGCCGAGCGTCAGCGCCTCGAACACCACCGCATGCCGGCGACTCGGGGCCGGCTGCACGTTGAGCAACAGCGAAGCGCTGCCCTGGACTTCGTAGGCGAGGCTGCAGCCGACGCGCAACGTGAGATCGAACGGCGGCGGCGCCAAGGTGCCGGGCGCACCCGGGAACGAAGGTTGGCCCGGCGGAAAAAGAGCGGACATCAAGGGTGGCGGACGAAGTGGGCGGAGCGGAAAGCGACGTTCGAGGGCGGGACCACGCCGAGGCGCGACCGGACGCCCCGCACGGCCGGCGGTGAATGAAGCGGGGGCGTCGTGAAGGTCATGGCGAAAGGAGGAACACAGGCAGCGAACCGGATGGCCGGAGTCCGGACCGCCCGCCGGCCGAAACCGGATGGCACGCGCGCAACCGAACCGACGAACCACGGAGCCCGTGACGCAGAAGGCGTG
>JBILLY010000565.1:0-3948 GCA_044375835.1 Opitutaceae bacterium | reverse complement strand
ACGGAGAGACGTTTCGATTCACATCGGCGCCCGACCTCGCGAGCACCGATTGCTTCGCACCATTGGCCGCCGCCCGCCCCATATCCAGCTCGAACACGCCGCGCCGATTCCCCGCGCCCTGCCACGCACGAGACCTCCGGACGATGGCTCGCCGCCGGCGGCGAGTTGAGTGCCGGTCCACTTGGCGTTCAGCGCGGGTCGCTCGCCCCCGCCGCGCGCACCACGCCGAGGGACGCGGTCGCCACAGTCACTTCCACGGACAAACGGCCCGCCCGGCAAACCGGATGGGCCGGCCGTCCGCTACGACAACGTGACCGTCACCGTCTTGCGGCCCGTGTTGCCCGGTCGGTCGGTCGCCACGGCCTCCACCGCGACCACCGTGCCCGCCGCCACCGCGGTCGTCGCCGCATAGGTCCAGAGCCCGGCGGCCGCTGTCGCCACCCCCTGCTCCAGCACCGCGCCGGCTCCATCCCGCAGCGTCACCCGCACTTCGGCGACCGCCACGTCGTCGACCGCGCGCACGACGATCGGATCGCCCACCGCGCCGTCGTAGGCCCCCGTCTCCACGGCGAGGACCTCCGGCGGCGTCAGGTAGTCCGTCATCGCCGCGACGCGCAGGGACCGGGTTCGGTTCACGAACGGCGCGTAGAGCGCGACCCGCGCCGGGTCGGCCGCCACTGCGGCGGCGTAGGCAGCGGCGAGTCGAAAGCGCTCCCGCACCTGCTGCTGCGCCGGGGTCGGCTCCGTCGCCGCCGGCTCCGTCTTGCGCATCACCGCCATGCCGCCGCTGGTGCGCCGGAAGACGAGATCGCCGATCTTGCCGCGGATTTGCTCCATGACCGGGTTGAAGAGCACTTTAGCCACGGGCGCGCCCTCCTTTCTCCCGCCGTCCCGGGGCAGGCGGACGCTGCGGGCATCCTGGCCGCATCCTGGCCGGATCTCTTCGGGACCCTTCGGGCCGCACCGTGCGCCGGAACAGGCGCAGGACGAAGCCGGCGAGGCCGGCGATGGCCGTGATCTTGCCGAGCGCCGGTGCCGCCGGCAGCCCCCCTTGGGCGGCGGCCTGGGCCACCGCATCGATCGACCGCGTCGACCGCGTGGATGTGGTTTCTCGTTTCATGCGTATCCTCTTTTTGATGACTACCCGGACCCGGGCCGGCCGGAGCGGCCGCCCCTTCGCGGGTGCGGGCCCACTCTACCGCCGCCGGACCCCGCCCCGGCAATCGACGTTACCGATGCCGGCATCGGCAAAACCGTTGCCCCTTCCGGCCGCCCGCCATACCAAAAATCCGGTAGACAACGGGCTCGCACCGCGCCCGCCGTCGTGCGGAATCAGGCCCAACCCCGCTTGCCCCGATGTGGTGGAATTGCCGTCATCTCGTGCTGTTCCATTTCGCGGCCCGCCACGGCGGCATCTCCGCGGCGATCCCGCACATCCCGTTCTCGATCCAGCAGCCGGCGCTCAGCGAGCAAATGAAGCAGTTGGAGCAGGCGGTCGGCCACCGCCTCTTCACCCAGCATCCGCAACCCTTTGCCCTCACCGCGGCCGGCGAGCGGATCTATGCCCGCCTGGGGCCCCACCTCGACAGCCTCTTCCGCGAACTCGACACGTTCGTCCGCGGCCCCTGCGTGCGGGTGGGAGCACCGCCCTTTGTCGTGGACCGTTACCTGCCCGCGATCGTCGCCGCCCTGCACCGCCGTCGGCCCGATCTGGGCATTGAATGCACCGCCGGCAGCCCGACGCCCTTGATCGAAGCCCTCGGCGCCGGCCAGCTGGACCTCGCCATTGTGGTCAGCGATGTCCCTCCACCAGGCTTTCGCTGCACCCGGCTGTTTCGCCTGCCGCTCGCCCTTTACCTGCCGAAAACCTCCCCGACCCCGCTGCGCCGCCTGCCCGTCGACCGTCCGCTGGTCTGCCCGCACGGCAACCCTGGCCTCCGCCGGCAATTCGACGCCGGCCTGCGCGCTCTCGGCCTGACGTGGTATCCGCGCTGCCGGGTCGACTCCGTGAGCGCCGTCCCCGACTTCGTGCGCGCGGGCCTCGGCATCGGCCTCGGCCTGGCTTTCGCCCCGCTCGTGCCGCACCCGGACCTGCGGATCGTCCCGTTGCCCCGTTTCAAGCCGTTGCAGGTGATGGTGCTGAGCCACCGCGACCCCGGCCCCGACACGCGGGCATTCATCGAGGAAATCGAACATGTCTCGCGACAGCCAGCCAACCTCGCGAACGGGTGCGGGTCGAGGCCCCGTTCTCGAGGCAGTTGAAAGGCTAGCGTTGAACGTTGAGTGACCGAGCCGACGAAATCAGCAGCGTCCGGCGCCGGGACCTCGTCTCCGCGGCGCGCGCTCTGCCGCGGCACCGTCTCGTCGCACGTCACAAGTCGCAGGTCACCCGCCCCCTGCCCCTCCCCCCCCTCACCTTACTACTTGCGCGCGAGCCCGCTCGCCCGTCTCCTCGCCGGTTACTTCCACATGGCCAAAAAAGCGCTCATCACCGGCATCACGGGACAAGACGGCTCCTACCTCGCGGAATTGCTCCTTGCCAAAGGTTACGAAGTCCACGGCGTCATCCGGCGCGCGTCGACGTTCAACACCAGCCGCATCGACCACCTCTACCGCGACCCGCACGTCAACGGTGTGAAGCTGTTTCTGCACTACGGCGACCTCGCCGACTCCGTGCAGATGGTGAAGCTGCTCTACGACCTCCAGCCCGACGAAATCTACAACCTCGGCGCCCAGTCCCACGTCCGCGTCTCCTTCGATATCCCGGAATACACCGGCGACGTCGTCGGCCTCGGCTCCGTGCGCATCCTCGAGGCGATCCGCGAAGCCGGCCTCGTGAAAAAGTGCCGCTACTACCAGGCCTCCTCCTCCGAGATGTTCGGCAAGGTCCAGGAAGTCCCGCAGGTCGAGACCACGCCCTTCTGGCCCCGCTCACCCTACGGCTGCGCCAAGATGTATGCCCACTGGCTCACGGTTAACTACCGCGAGAGCTACCACCTCCACGCCTCCTCCGGCATCCTCTTCAACCACGAGAGCCCCCGCCGCGGCGAGACCTTCGTCACCCGCAAGATCACCCGCGCCGCCACCCGCATCAAACTCGGTCTCCAGGACTCCCTCTACATGGGCAACCTCGACGCCAAGCGCGACTGGGGCTACGCCAAGGAATACGTCGAGATGATGTGGGTGATGCTCCAGCAGGACACCCCCGACGACTACGTGGTCGCCACCAACGAGACGCACACGGTGAAGGAGTTTATCCAGGAAACCTTCGGCCTGCTCGGCCTCGACTGGGAAAAGCACGTCAAATACGACGCCCGCTACGAGCGCCCCGCGGAAGTCGACCTCCTCATCGGCAACCCCGCCAAGGCCAAGCGCCAGCTCGGCTGGGAGCCCAAAGTCCGCTTCAAGGAACTGGTCAAGATCATGACCGAGGCCGACCTCCAACTCGCCAAGCGCGAAGCCCAGATCGCCACCCTCCCGCCGCTCTGAGCCGCCGCCGCGCGGTGGCGGCCAGATCGCGCCACCGGTCTACCCGCTACCCGCTGCTCTCTGCCCGCTACTGCCATGAAACTCTTCATCGCCGGTCATAACGGCATGGTCGGCGGCGCACTCGTCCGTCGATTCCAGCGCGAGCCGGGCGTCACGCTCCTCCTCCGCTCCCGCCGCGACGGGCTCGACCTCACGAACCAAGCCTCCGTCGACGCCTTCTACGCCGCGGAAAAGCCCGACGTCGTGATCGTCGCCGCCGCCAAGGTCGGCGGCATTTACGCCAACAACACCTACCCCGCGGAGTTCCTCTTCGAGAACCTCGCCATCGCCGCCAACACGATCCACGGCGCCTACCGCGCCGGCGTGAAACGCCTGCTCTTCCTCGGCAGCTCCTGCATCTACCCGAAGCTCGCGCCCCAGCCGATGCCGGAGGACTGCCTGCTCACCAGCGCCCTCGAG
>JBILLY010000825.1:0-2943 GCA_044375835.1 Opitutaceae bacterium | reverse complement strand
CCGCGGTCGCCCGCGCCATCGTCGACGTCGGCGGCGTCATCAACAACTGGCAGTCCACCGCCCAGAACACCTTCCGTATCACGACTACCAATACCGCCGCGGCCGCCACCTCCGCCACCGACCCGCAGAACCCCAACCGCTTCCCGCTCCGCCGCATCCCCGAAAACATCATCCCGATCAGCCAGGACTGGGCCGGACCCGACAACAAGATGGCGTCCAAATACCACGCCTGGACCGTCGAGCTGAAACATTCCTTCTCCGACCGCCTCAACGCCCTCGTCGCCGTCAACGGCCAGTTCGACGAGACGATCCGCAAGCAAACCTACTCCAGCCTCGCCAGCGTCGGCGGCGTCGCCGGCCGCAGCGTCCACGTCGACGTCAACCCCGTCCTGCCCAATCCCGCCGGCCCCGGCACCGTGCCCAACCCGAACTACGGCGAGATGTATATCGTCCATGCCCCGCTCTATAATCCGGACGGCCACGACATCATGGGCCTGCGCGGCCAGATCGTCTACGATCTCGCGCTCCCCAAGGGCATCACCCAACGCGTCGTCTTCGGCGCCAACTACCGCCACGAGGAGAATTACCAGGACAACTACGGCTACTCCCTCACCCGCGAGGAAATCGCGAAGCGCGGCTTCACCGGCCAAGCCGCCTACTTCAACAACAACCTCGTCTACCCGATCCACTACCTCCGCGACGGCAACTCCGACGCCAAGCTCGGCTGGAACGTCCGCCCCGGCATCACCCAGCTTTTCCGCCACAACGCCGGCAGCGGCGTCAACCGCCGCCTCGACCAGAGCCTCACCTCCGGTTTCGCCAACCTCATCGGCTCCTACTTCGGCGGCCGCGTCCGCACCAGCGTCGGCCTCAGCCGCGACCATTGGCTCCAGAGCGCCAGCCTCCCCACCACCGCCGACCCCGCCAATTTCAACCAGCAGACCTTCTTCGCCGCCGACGGCTCCCGCATCGCCAACGACGGTATCCGCAAGCTGGATAACGTCCCCGTCTTCCCCTTCGCCGACGAGTGGAGCACCAACCAGACCTACGGCGCCGTCTGGCACGTGTTTCCCTGGCTCTCGCTCACCGCCGGTTATTTCGAATCGTCCCAGTTTTCCGACAACTACGGCACCGACCTCACCGGCGGTCCGCTCGTGCCGCTCACCGGCGAGGGCACCGACTTCAGCGCCCGTTTCAAACTGCTCTCCGGCAAGATCGAGCTCTCCGTCACCCGCTTCGACACCAAGCAGGAAAACCTCAACGCCTCCACCGTCGCCGAGGTCCGCGACGAACTGAATCCGTTGCTCGCGAAACCGTTTTCCAACCTCGTCGACTACCGCGACCGCACCGCCACCGGCTGGGAATACCAGGTCGTCGCCAACGTCACCCGCCAGTGGACGCTGCTCGCCAGCTACTCGAACAACGAGACCGAGTTCACCCGCTTCTTCCCGCTGCTCAACGCCGCCCTCACCGAGGCCCGCGCCACCGCGCGCCAGCGCGGCCTCGACCCCGACGGCGCCACCACCCTCACCCGCGATTTCCTCGAAGACCAGGAGGGCGCCATCTCCCTCACCAAGCGCGCTACGGCCAGCCTCACCACCCGCTACAGCTTCGGCGAAGGCCGGCTCAAGGGCTTCACCGCCGGCGTCGCCGCCCGCTGGGCCCGCGGCCGCGACCGCGCCGGCGTCACCATCTCCGGCGTCCAGGTCCTGCCCGCGATCACCACCGAGGACTACATTTCGGCCAATCCCTTCGTCAGCTACCGCCGCAAGTTCGGCCGCACCAACTGGACCTTCCAGCTCAACGTCAACAACGTCTTCGACGAAAAGGTCGACGTCGGCAACGGTTACACCTGGACGCGCTACACCGAGCCCCGCCAATACGTCACCACGGTCACGGTCGCGTTCTGACTTCGCACCCGTCTGCACGCTTCCCTCGGGGTGCAGCGCCCCGCAAAGATCTAGACCTGCCACCCCGCGCCCAGTGCGATCGTAGCCCTGCCCGTGAGAGCAGGGACCGACGGGAGGTGGAGGGACAAACGCTCCCCCCTCTCCCGCGGCGGGCTACCTCAAGCGATCCGCTGCCACGATCTTGCCGGGATCTTGCCTCGGGGCGGGTCTTCGACCGCCCGGCCGCGCCGGCGCCGTCGCACCTCGGCGCTACCCGCGAACGCGCGGCAGGCCCCCGCCGCCCGGTTCACCAGCCGGCGTCGTCCGGAAACACGTGGCCGTAGCTCACACTCGTGCGCGGCGTCGCCATCATCGGCGCCACCGCATCGCGCCACGCCGCATAGTGCGCCGTGGCTTTGTGCGCCGCCGGCGCCCCCGCGTCGCGATACACCTCCACCAGCACAAATCGCGTCGGGTCGTTCGCTTGCTGCGCCACGTCGAACCGCGCGATGCCCGGCTCCCGCACGCTCGCGCGCGCGTTGGCCAGCGTGGCTGCTTTGAACGCCTCGACGCACTCCGCCTTCACCTGCACCTGCACATGGACGATCAGCATGGGAATAGTCCGCCGAGCCTGCGTGCTTCCGGTCGCCACGCCATGCCGAAATCCCGTGGAAAATCCGGCCGCATTTTCCGACGCGCCACATCAAGCCTTGCCCGTCTCCGGCCGTCTCCCACGATGCGCGCGCTGCGTTAGGTTCACCGTTTTAACCAACACCCCCCATGAAAACACGATTGCTGGCTGCCGCGCTGCTTTGCTGCGTCACCTCCTCCCACCTCGCCCTGGCCCAAACGCCTCCGACGAAGACCGACCCGAAAAAGGCCCCCGCCAAAACGCCTGCCGACCTCGCCTTCGACGAGTTCAACAAGGTCCGCGGCGAAGCCGGCCCCCGCGACCAGGCGCGTTTCCAGAAAGTCATCGCCGCCGGCCTCGCCTACCTCGGCACCCACCCCCCCCACGGCCGCCTAAACGAGCTCGTCAACCACCTCGCCCAAT
>JBILLY010000564.1:0-3956 GCA_044375835.1 Opitutaceae bacterium | reverse complement strand
CGCCCCCCATTTCAATCTCACCGTCGAGATCCCCCTCAAGGCCATCGTCCGCGGCTATACTTACGCGATCACTCCGATCTCCTGGCGCAACCGCAAGTTCGGCGTCGCCAAGCTGAAGATCAAGGAGATGGGCTCCCGCTATTTCTTCATCTGCGCCTACGTCTGGCTCGAAAAATACTTCAGCCGCGGCGACTACCGCCGCAAATGACCCTGTCCCGACCGCCCTTCGTCGCACCGCCGTCGCCCGCCCGTCGCAATTCCGCTTGCCGCGCCCTCAGCGAAATTGCGCCCGCCGCCGCCACCCTGTCACCGTATTGTGAGAAAACGGCACTAGACCTGCGTGCCGAATCCCCAAAACTGCACCCAGCACCATGCTAACCATGAACCAGCCCACCCAGACCCAACCCACCGCGACGACGGCCCGGATTCTCCGCGCCGTCGTCTGGTTTGTCGGCCTCGCGCTCGCGCCCTTCGCGTTCGCGCAAGGCGTCGTTTCCTCCGGCCTCACCGGCCTCGTCCGCGACACCGGCGGCCGCCCCGTCCCCGGCACGTCCATCACCGTCACCCACGTCCCCACCGGCACCGTCTACACCGCCACCTCCGGCGAGTCCGGCCGCTACAACTTCCGCGGCCTCGTCGTCGGCGGCCCCTACACCCTCACCGCCACCGCTCCCGGCAAGAAACCCGCCGAGATCACCGAAATCGTCACCCAGCTCGGCCAGGATATCGACGTCAACGTCAGCCTCGCCGCCGCCGATGTGGTCGTGATGGAAAAATTCAAGGTCGCCGGCACCACCGACGAACTCGACTCCAACGCCGCCGGCGCCGCCTCCCTCCTCACCCGCGACGCCATCCTCGCGCAGCCCACCGCGCAGCGCTCCTTCGCCGACATGGCCCGCACCAACTCCGCCGTCACCCTGCGCAACGTCTTCGGCGACCGCCAGGAAGCCATGCTCACCGCCGTCGGCCAGAACAACCGCTTCAACTCCATCACCCTCGACGGCGCCCGCATCAACGACCAGTTCGGCCTCAACGCCTCCGGCCTCCAGTCCTTCTTCAATCCCCTCTCCCTCGAGACCGCCGAGCAGGTTTCCATCTCCGTCTCGCCCTACGACGTCCGCCTCAGCGGCTTCACCGGCGCCTCGGTCAACGTCGTCACCCGCTCCGGCACCAACACCTTCCACGGCTCCCTCTACGGCTACTACACCGACCAGAAATACGCCGACAAAGACGTGATCGGCGCCGGCGCCGGCACCCGCCCCTTCGACGAGCGCAAGACCTGGGGCGCCACCCTCGGCGGCCCCCTCTGGAAGAACAAACTCTTCTTCTTCGGCAACTATGAGAAGTTCGAGCGCACCCAGGCCGTCTCCGCCCCGACGATGGTGCCCGACTCCGCCTCGCTCACCGCCATCTCCAACGCCCTCAACGCCATCAAGAGCGCCTCCGGCAAGACCTTCGACATCGGCACCTTCGGCGGCGGCGGCCTCCTCGTCACCGAGGAAGAGAAGAAGCTCTACAAGATCGACTGGAACCTCACCAAGGACCACCGCCTCTCCGTCCGCTACAACGAGACCGTCGGCGTCCTCCCCCAGTTCGGCCGCTCCAACAGCATCGGCGGCACCTTCACCGGCATCCTCGGCGCCGCCGGCCCGACCGGCACCCGCGGCACCGCCCTCAGCTCCAACTACTATTCGCAGAACCGCACCGAGGAAGTCTGGGCCGCCACGCTCAACAGCCAGTGGATGCCCGACCTCAAGTCGGAGTTCAAATGGTCCAAGACCTCCTACGAGCAGCTCACCGCCTCCCCCGTCGTCTTCCCCGAGGTCCGCATCTTCGGCACCTCCGGCGTCGGCTCCGACGGCCGCGCCGTCAACGGCACCGGCGTCGTCGTCCTCGGCACCGAGCAGTTCCGCCACGGCAACATCATCCGCGTCAACACCGAGAGCTACAGCGGCAACGCCGACTACTTCTGGAAGAACTTCACCTTCACCGGCGGCTTCGACCGCGAGCAGAGCGATTTCTTCAACCTCTTCCGCCAGTCGTCGTATGGCCTTTTTGACTACGCCAGTCTCGCCGACCTCGCCGCCGACCGCCCGGCCGCCTACACCCGCGCCTTCTACGTCGCCGGCACCCCCGCCGCCGACCTGAGCGACTTCGCCATCACCGGCCTCTTCGGCCAGGCCAAGTGGGACGTCAGCTCCACCCTCAACCTCACCTTCGGCGCCCGCCTCGACCTCGTCGAGTCCGACTCCCGCCCGCCGCTGAACCAGAATTTCGTCAACACCTTCGGCACCCGCAACGACGGCAACGTCGACGGCACCCAGATCGTCTCCCCGCGCGTCGGCTTCAACTGGTCCGCCGACGACTCCCGCACCATGCAGGTCCGCGGCGGCTTCGGCTACTTCACCGGCCGCGCCCCCTGGGTCTTCATCTCCAACGCCTACGGCAACACCGGCGTCGGCCGCTTCTCGCAGCTCGCCTCCGGCGCCGCCGCCCCGCAGCTCGCCACCTACCTGCGCAACAGCTTCGACTTCGCCAACCCCATCGGCTCCTCCGCCACCGACCTCGATCCCAACGCCCGCCGCGAGATCAACCTCCTCCAGGACGGCCTCAAGCTCCCCGCCGTCTGGCGCGGCAACCTCGCCGTCGAGCGCAAGCTCCCCTTCCTCGACAGCACCCTCACCGCGGAATTCATCCAGACCTTCAACGACAAGGCCCTGTTCACCGACAACATGAACATCAAGCCCCTCGTCGTCACCGCCACCAGCGGCCCCGCCGTCGGCCTCGACGGCCGCCAGCGCTTCAACGGCGGCTCCACCTCCGCCGGCGCCACCAGCCTCGCCTTCGGCAACGTCATCCGCGTGCGCAACATCTCCGAGGGCCGCAGCACCTACGCCTCCCTCGCGCTCAACCGCGCGATGAAGAACAACTGGTCCTACAACCTCACCTACACCCGCGGCTCCTCCCGCGAGGCCCAATCCTTCGGCCAGACCGTCGCCGTCGACGGCTGGAGCCGCAACGCCGTCTTCAACCAGAACAGCGTCGAGGTGCAGCGCTCCGACTTCGAGGTCCGCGACCGCATCCAGGTCAGCTACGCTCGCCGCTTCGAATTCAAGAAGGGCTGGCGCACGACCGCCTCGCTCTACTACGAGGGCCACACGGGCAATCCCTACTCCTACACCTACGCCAACGACCTCAACGGCGACGGCATCGCCTCCAACGACGTCGTCTACGTCCCCACCGGCCCCACCGATCCCAAGATCGCCCTCACCGGCATGAACGCCGCCCAGCAGGCCGGCTACTTCGCCTTCCTCCAGAGCAGCGGCCTCAGCACCTACGCCGGCACCTACGCGCCCCGCAACGCCTTCGTCCAGCCCTGGATCAACCAGCTCGACCTGCGCCTCACCCAGAAGCTCCCGATCTACCAGCCCGTCGAGGTCGAGCTCTTCTTCGACTTCATCAATTTCGGCTACTGGCTCAGCCGGAAAACATTCGGCTACACCGAGCTCTTCACCGCCACCAACAACGCCGTCTTCTACCGCCGCCAGATGGGCAACGCCACCTACAACGCCCAAGGCCAGATCGTCCCGACCTACACCGCCGATCCCGCCAACTGGACGATCGACAACATCGCCTCCCGCTGGCGCGTGCAGTTCGGCGCCACCGTCCGCTTCTAAGCCGACGCTGCGGTCAGTTTGTCGTCCACCACACACGACACTACGCACGCCTCCAGTGATCGCCGCCGCGCCCCTTCCCGGGCGCGGCGGTTTTCTTTTGCCGACCGCCGCCGCGGTGGGCGGACGCGTCCCGCGCCCGCCCGGCCACCGACCAACCTCCGGCGTGATCGCACCCGCGGCCCGACCCGGCGAGCGGACACCCTCGCGTCCGCCGGGTCACCCGTCGGGGAATCCCCGATTCGCCTCCCCGCCAAAAAACCCCTTGTTCCCCCTCCCTCC
>JBILLY010000563.1:0-3957 GCA_044375835.1 Opitutaceae bacterium | reverse complement strand
CGCGGCTCCGGATGCGCGGCGCGCGCCGCCGCCGCACGGTCCGCCGCGCGCGGCCGCCTGATCGCCAGCGACCCGGGCCGCGGACCTGTTTTCCCGCGGACATCCGGTTGAACCTGCGCCCTTGAACCGGCCGAGGCGGCACCGTCCGCGCCTCCCGCCGCCCCGCGGCGCGCCAGCTCCGAGACCACCCCACCGACGGCATAGCCATGCATACTCTTTCCTTTTTCTGTTCCCGCGCCGGCGCGCTGCGAAGCGCCCGGTTGCTCGTGCTCCTTGCCTGCGGCGCCACGGCGCTGCGGGCCCAGACCGTGCCGACTGCCCCACCCGCGCCGGCGGGCGACACGGTCCCGCTCGACCGTATCGTCGTGAAGGGCCAGGCCCTGCGCGGCGCCAACGCTCCCTTCTCCGTCGACTCGCTCGCCCTCGAGCGCATCCGCGATCAGCGCGTGAGCCACCCCGAGGAGCTTTTCCGCGAGGTCGCCGGCATGAACGTCCGCAACTTCGGTCTCTCCGGCGTCGCCGATACCATCGTGCTGCGGGGCTTCGGCGGCGGCGGCCACGGCAGCGAGCTCGGCATGGTCATCGACGGCATCCCGCTGAACGAGGCCATGTCGCACGCCGACGGCTACGCCGACCTCAACGTGGTCATCCCGCTCGAGATCGAGACGATGAACGTCTTCAAGGGCCCGGTCTCCGCGCTCTACGGCAACTATAACCGCAGCGGCCTCATCGCGCTCGAGACCCGCAAAGCCGGCACCTACGGCAACACCGACGTGAGCGTCGCGACCAACGACACCGTCGACGCGCAGCTCGCCCTCGGCCTCGCGCCCGCGCCCGGCCAGCAGATCAATCTCGCCGCGCAGCACTATCGCACCGACGGTTTCCGGCCGCAGTCGGCGTTCGACCGCACCACGCTCGCCGGCCGCTGGGGCGCCACGGTTTCGCCCGCGTTGCAGTTTTCGCTGTCGGCGCGCTTCTACACCGGCGACGGCGACTCGGCCTCCTACCTCCCGCGCCCCCAATTCGAGCGCGATCCCTACGGCATCGATCCGCGGGTGCAGAACGACGGGTCCGAAAAGGAATACCTCAACCTCCGCGCCGACGGCAGCGCGCGCCTGAGCCCCGAGCTCAAGCTCCTCGCGTTTGCCTACAACACGCGGCAGACCTTCACGCGCTGGTATACGCGCCCCGTCAGCACCACGACCTGGGCGCAGCGCGAGGAAGGCTATGAGCGCGAGGTGTGGGGCGGCGGCTTGAACCTCAACGGCCAGCGCCGTCTCGCCGCCGGCACGCTCAACTGGGTGGGCGGAATCGAGACCTTCCGCGAGTCCACCGACTACGTCTTCGCCGACGGCCTGAACAACCGCCGCCGCGTCGCCCCGCTCATCTACGACCGCACGGCCGATCTCGACAGCACCTCGCTCTTCGGCGAGGTCGAGGCGCCGTTGCACGCGTTCTTCAAGCCGTGGTTCGCCGCGCGGCACGATCGTTTCAGCGGCAGCGCGGTGCGCCGCGGCCCCGAGACCGGCACCGATCCGCTCGGCCCGCTGAACAAGACCCACCACACGAGCCCCAAGCTCGGCGTGCGCTCCGATGTCGCCCCGGGCGTGCAGCTGCGCGCGAGCTGGGCCGAGGGCTTCGCGCTGGCATCGAACTTTGTGAAATATTCGGCCGGCGCGGCGAACGTGGACCCCAACACGTTCCGCCAGAGCGAGGCCGGCGCGGCCTTCCGCGTGATTCGCGGCCTCAGGCTCGATGTCGCGGCCTACCGCATCGTGAGCTCGGGCGAGATCCTGCAGGTGTCGCCGGGAGTGTTTCAGAATTTCGGCCGCACGCGCCGCACCGGCGTCGAGGCCAAGGCCGAGTGGCGCCCGCTCGAGCCGTTGCTCGTCAGCGCGGCCTACGGCACCGCGGCCTCGCGCATCGAGCGCAACCCGAGCGCCGCGCTCGTCGGCCGCAAAGTCACCGGCGTGCCCGATCGCACCGGCACCTTCGGCTTCGCCTGGTCGCCGCGCGACGGCTGGGGCGCCGGCGCCACGCTGCGGCACGTCGGTTCCTGCGCGGTCGACGCGACCAACACGCTCTACTCGCCGACCTACACGACGCTCGACCTCGCGGTGTCGTATCGCGGCCAGTTCGAGGGCCGGCGCTACCGCGCCTACGTCAGCGTGGACAACGCCACGGATCGCAAATACGCCACCTCCGTGTCCCTGAGCAACGGCTTCCAAATCCTCGCCCCCGGCGCGCCGCTCACGCCGAAGGTGGGCGTGCAATTCGATTTCTGAACCTCGAGGAACCGACCATGACCACGTCCCGTATTTTTCAGCTCTCCACCGCGCTCGCCGCTTTGCTCGCGGCGGGCGCCATCGGCCCCAACGACCTCATTTTGAAGTATCCCGGCGCACGTCCCGGCCCCGTGACGACCACGGCCTACGTGAGCTTCGGCCACAAACTCCCGATCGACGAGCCGCTCGACGACGAGCGCTTCGGCGGGCTGTTCCTCGTGTCCGCCGGCGCCGCGCCGCGCCGGCTCGAAACGGCCCCGACGGGTTACCGTGCGGTGCAGGTGAAGTTCGAGGCGCCGGGCGCGCACTGGCTCGCCTCGGTCAATCGGACCATCTTCTCCTCGCAGCTGAAGGACGCGCAGGGCGTCCTGTCGTATGCGCGCGTGCCGCGGGATGCGGCGCCGAAGGGCGCCAACGTCGTCGAGACGACGCAGATCCACGGCTTCGCCAAGACGCTGCTCTACGTGCAGGGCGAGGGAGCGGCCGCGGCGGCGCCGGCGTTCCTCGCGCAACCGCTGGGCCACACGCTCGAACTCGTGCCGCTCGGCAACCCGGCCGCTGCCAAGGTCGGGGATTCGCTCGCGGTGCAGGTGTTGTTTCGCGGCAAGCCTTATGTCGAGGATCGCGTCGAACTCGTCGCCGAGCACGTCGCGGGTGCCTACCTCGGCAAAGCCGGCAAGTGGACCGGCGAGACCGACCGGCAGGGCCGGGCGACGATCCCGCTCGGGCTGCCCGGCCCGTGGCAGGTGCTGGTCACGGTGCTCGACACCCCGCCGGCGGGGCTGAAGGGCAAGGCCGACGTCGTGCGCTACCGCGCGACGCTGGTCTTCGAGGTGCCGGGCGCGAACTACGGACAATAAAACGATGACGACCACGCTACGCCTGTTTCTGTTCGCGGCCGGTTTGTTCGCGGCCACCGCGCCCGCGCGCGCACACGACTATTGGTTCGAGGCCGATCCCGTCGCGCCGCGTCCGGGCGACAGCACGGCGGTGCGACTCTGGGTGGGGCACCACATGGTCTCGGAAGTGGAGCGGAAGCTCCAGCTGGCGAAGACGCCGAGTTTCCGCGTGCACTGGACGGCGGGGACGACCGATCTGCTGGCGGGAGCGAAAGACGACGCGTTGCCGGCGGCGCGCTTCACCCCGGCGCGGGCCGGCGGCCACCTGGTGGCGATGGAGCGCAACGCGTCGTTCATCGAGCTGGAGGCGAAAAAATTCGAGACCTACCTGAAGGACGAAGGGCTCGAGCGCATCGTGCTCGACCGCGAGAAACGCGACGAGACCGAGAAACCGGGCCGCGAGCGCTACGCGCGTTGCCTGAAACTCTACCTGGCGGCGGGGCCGGTGCCGGCGGGCGACGAGAGCTACGGGCGGACGGTGGGACATCTCCTCGAGATCGTGCCGCTGCGCGATCCGGCGGCGCTGCGGCCGGGAGACCGGCTGCCGGTCGCGGTGACCTTTGCCGGCCGGCCGCTGGCCGACGCGGCCATCGGGCTGCTCAACCGGAGCGGCGCCCTCACGGGCGCGCAGCGGGCAAAGACCGACGCGGCGGGCCGCGCGGAATTCGTCGTCTGGGAGCGCGGCCTTTGGGTCGTGCGCCTCGTCCACATGATCCGCGCGCCGGCCGGCGATCCGCAGGCGGACTGGGAGAGCACATGGGGCGCGTATTCAT
>JBILLY010000562.1:0-3966 GCA_044375835.1 Opitutaceae bacterium | reverse complement strand
CGGCGCGCGATGAGGGAGCCGGCGTTGTTGACGAGCACATCGATCCCGCCGAGGAAGCCGGCCGCGGCGGCGACGAGGGGATCGCAGCCCTCGGTCGACGTCAGGTCGGCGGGGGCACTGGCGAAACGGCGGCCGAGTGCGGCGGCTTCGGCGGCGAGGGCGGCGGCGCCGTCGGCGCTGCGATGGTAGTGGACGAAGACATCGCAGCCGGCGCGGAGGAGGTGGCTGCCGATGGCGAGGCCGATGCCCTGGGCGCCGGCGGTGACGAGGGCGCGTTTGCCGTGGAGTTTGTTCATGGGGTCACGGCAGGAGTTCATAACTATGAGCCAGGGTCAAACTCCGCGGCCGGGCCAGGTTTCGGGCCGGGTCCAGAACGCATCGTCGCGTCCGCCGTAGTAGGCGGTGAGCACGCGGTCGATCACCGCGCTGGTGCGGCGCGCGCTCTCGCCGGTGCTCGGGCAGGAGCCGCGGCCGAGCAGGGCGTCGACGACGGTCTGGATGAGCGGTTGCGCGATGTGCGCGGGCGGATCGAAGGGAAACGTCTCCGTGCTGGCGGCGGTTTCGAGGCGCACCGGTTCGTGGCCGAAGACGGAGCAGGTGATGCGGCCGTGCGTGCCTTCGAGTTCGAGCAGGTCGGAGCGTTGCGCGCTGGCAAAATTGAAACTCGCCGTGCCGGGGGCGCCGGCGGCGGTGCGAAAGGAAAACGCGACGCTGTCCTCGGTGTCGCCCGGCGTGACCAGGCGCGCGGCGTGGCCGGCGACGGCCTGCAGCGGGCCGCCGAGGAAATCGAGCAGGTCGATGGCGTGGGCGCCGACGTCGAGGAGCAGGCCGCCGCCGGAGTCGGCGGCGCGGAAGCGCCACGAGAGATCGGGCTTGGCGTGGCCGGGCAAGGTGCCGATGCCGCCGTGGCCCGGGGAGGCGAAGCGGTAGTGGAGCCCGGTGAGGGGACCGATGCGGCCGGCGTCGAGCAGCGCGCGGACGTGGACGAAGCGGGGCAGCGCGCGGCGATAGTAGGCGACGAAGAGCGGTTGGCCGGCGGCGGCGAATGCGGCGAGCATCGTGTCGCACTCGGCGGTGTTGCGCGCCATCGGTTTCTCGACGTAGCAGGGTTTGCCGGCGGCGGCGGCGAGGAGCGCGCCCTCGAGGTGCGCGCCGGGCGGTGTGGCGACGTAGACGGCATCGACTTCCGGGTCGGCGACGAGGGCGCGGGCATCGGCATACCAACGCGGCACACCGTGGCGGCGCGCGTAGTCGGCGGCGCGGGTGGCGTCGCGCCGCATGACGGCGACGAGGCGGGAGCCGGCGGCTTTCTGGAAAGCCGGCCCGCTCTTTACCTCGGTGACATCGCCGCAACCGATGATGCCCCAGCGGATGACTTCGCGCGTCTGCATCGCGCGACCGAAGGCGAGTGCACGGCGGGGCGCAAGGGTGGTGTCGACCGGCGACAGGCGGCGGGGCGGATCGGTTGAACCGCGTCGGCCTGGCGGGAGGTCAGGCGCCGCGATTCAGCCACCAGATGGCGGTGTTGAGCGCGGAAGCGAACGAGACCCAGAGCACGTAGGGCGTCCAGAGAAGGCCGGCGATCCGGTCGGTGCGCCAGAAGCGGACGAGGAGGAAAACGAGGAGGAGCCAGAGTGCGGCGATGTCGAAGACGGCGAGGCCGGGGCGACGGAGGCCGAAAAACAGAATCGACCAGAGGGCGTTCAGGGCGAGTTGGGCGCCGTAGAGCTGCAGGACGGTGCGGGCGGCGGGCCCGGTGGACGCACGCCACGCGCGCCACGCGGCGACGGCCATCGCGATGTAGAGGGTGGTCCAGACGGGACCGAAGAGCCAACCCGGCGGCGTCCACGACGGTTTGGCGAGGCCGGGATACCACGTTTGCACGTTGGGAAACGTGGCGTAGGACCCGATCGCGCCGGAGGCGAAGGTGGCGGCCAAGAGGCCGATGAGCAGGAGCACGGAGCGGGAAAGCACGAGAGTGATACGGGCGAGGGGCGCGGGCGGTTGCGCCGGGGAGAATCCGTCAGGCGAGGTCGCGGGCGGGGGCGACGCCGGCGGCGCGGGCGAGCGTCTGCACGAATTCGCGCACGGCGGGCGCGGGGTCCTTAGCCGCCCACATGAGCACCACCTCGAGACCGCGCAGGCGCGGCGCGAACGGGCGGAACACGACGCCGCGGGGCGCCGTGGCCGCGAGCGATTCCGGATACGGCGCGACGCCGAGGCCGGCGGAGACGAGCCACACGAGGGCGGCGAGGTCGTCGGCCGCGTGGTTGATCGCCGGCTGGACGTCGTGCCGGGCGCAGAGCCCGAGCAGGCGCTGGTCGTAGTGCGGGTTGCACTCGGGATTGATGAGCAGGAGCGGGGCGCGGTGGAGGAGGCGCAGCGGCACCTGTTTGCGTTTCGCCCAGGGATGGTCGGCGGGCACGGCGAGCACCTGCTCCTGCGTGCCGAGCGCGAGCTGGCGCCATTGCGGGTCGGACTGGGATGGCCGGGTGAGCGCGACGTCGATCTGCTCCGCGGCGAGCAGACGATGGAGCGTGCTGACGTCTTCGTGGCGCACGCGGAGCCGCACGAGCGGGAACGCGCGGTGAAAACGTTTCAGGGCCGCGGCCACCTCGGGCGTGGCGCAGGGAGTGATGAGACCAAAGCGCACGGTGCCGGTGTGGCCGGCGGCGAGGTCGCGGGCGGCGTCGGCGGCGCGCCGGGCGGCGGCGAGAGTTTCGAGCGCGGCCGGCAGAAACGCGCGCCCGGCCTTGGTGAGCGCGACGCCGCGCGGCCCGCGGTCGAAGAGCGTCACGCCCAGCTCCGCCTCGAGCGAGCGGACCTGCGCGCTCAGCGGCGGTTGGGCGATCCGCAGGCGCCGCGCCGCCTGCGAGAAGTTGAGCGTCTCCGCGACGGTCGCGAAGTAGCGCAGGTGCCGCAGTTCCATGGCGGCCATACAGAGAACGTATCGCGGCGGAAGCAAAGTTGTATTGGGCGCCGCGCGCGCGGGACGGTATTCTCGGGACATGTCCTCCGCTTCCTCCTCCTCCGCCAAGAAACGTGTCCTCATGATCGTCGCGAATCCCGCGATCTCGCCCGTCACCGGGTGGCCCATCGGCTTCTGGGCCGCCGAACTCACGCACCCGTGGACCGAGTTTGTCCACGCGGGCTACGACGTGACACTCGCGAGCCCGCGCGGCGGCAAGACCGCCGTGGACAGCTACAGCGATCCGCGCGACGCGAGCGGCTATTCCAAATACGACATCATCAGTCTCGGCGTGCTCAGCCATCCCGGGATGGCGGTGATGCTGGAAAACACGCTGCCGCTGGCGGCGGTGAACCTCGCCGACTTCGACGCGGTCTTCGTCTGCGGCGGGCAATCGCCGATGGTGACGATGATCGACGACACGGCGCTGCAGGCGTTTGTCGCGCGGGCCTACGAGTCCGGAAAAATCGTCGCGCTCGTCTGCCACGGCACCTGCGTGCTGCTCAAGGTGCGCACGGCCGACGGCAAGCTGCTCGTCGAAGGCAAGACGTGGACCGGCTTTGCGGACAGCGAGGAGCGTTTCGCCGAGCAGGCGGTGGGCGGGAAGATCCAGCCGTTCTGGATCGAGACGGAGGCGCGCAAGATCCCGGGGACGAATTTCATCACGCACAACGCCTTCGAGGAATTCGCGGTGCGCGACGTGCGCCTGATCACGGGCCAGCAGCAGAACTCCGGCCGCGCGACGGCGGCGCTGGTGATCGCGGCCCTCGGCAAGTGAACGCAGCTCCCGGAAACATGAACATCGCGATCATCGGAGCGGGCAAGGTCGGCGGGGCGTTGGGCGGCGGCTGGGCGCGCGCGGGGCACCGCGTGGTGTTCGGCGTGCGCGAACCGGCGGCGGAGAAAACGCGCGCGCTGCTGGCGGGGCTCGGCGCCACGGCGACGGCGGTGCCGGTCGGCGCGGCGGCGGGGGCGGCCGAGGTCGTGGTGCTGGCCAC
>JBILLY010000560.1:0-3973 GCA_044375835.1 Opitutaceae bacterium | reverse complement strand
CCGTCGCCGCGCCTCTGTCGCCGCGCTTCTCTTCGTCATGACTGCCGCCGCCTCCGCCCAGCCGGGCGCCGCCCCGACGAAGGCCAAGGGCAACCCGCCGCCGCCGCGCGTCCCCGCCGGCGTCGTCGCGCACCGCGACCTCGCCTACGTCGCCGACGGCCACGACCGCCAGAAGCTCGACCTCTACCTGCCCGAGAAATCCGCCGGCCCGCTGCCCGTCATCGTCTGGGTGCACGGCGGCGGCTGGCAGGGCGGTTCCAAAAACCAGTGCCGCCCGCTGGCCGACGGCTTCGTCGCCCGCGGCTATGCCGTCGCGAGCATCGGCTACCGCCTGAGCGGCGACGCGATTTTCCCCGCGCAGCTCGAGGACTGCAAAGCCGCCGTGCGCTGGCTCCGCGCCCACGCCCGCGACCACGGTCTCGATCCCGCGCGCTTCGCCGCCTGGGGCAGCTCCGCCGGCGGCCACTTGGTCGCGCTCCTCGGCACGACCGGCGACGTGCCCGACTTCGACGTCGGCGCCCACCGCGACCAGCCGAGCCGCGTGCAGGCCGTGGTCGATTGGTTCGGCCCGACCGACTTCAACCAGATGGACCGCCACGCCCCGCCCGGCGCGGGCCTGAAACACGATGCGCCCACCTCGCCCGAATCGAAACTCATCGGCGCCCCCATCGCCGACCCCGCGAACCGCGCCAAAGTCCGGCGCGCCGATCCCGTCGTCTATGTTTCCGCCGGCGATCCGCCTTTCCTCGTCATGCACGGCGACGCCGACGCCACCGTGCCGCATCACCAGAGCGTGCTGCTCCACGACGCCCTCGCCGCCGCCGGCGTGCCCGTGCGCTTCGTCACGCTCGCGGGCGCCGGCCACGGCACCGGCGGCTTCGGCACGCCCGCCGCCGCCGAGCTCGTCGCGAGTTTTCTCGACCACCGGCTGAAAGGCGCCGACACCGCCGCCGCCCGCTGGCCCGCCGCTTCGCGCGCGACGCTGGCGGCCGCCGCGCCGCGCTGAGCCGCGGCCCGCCGGACCGACGTTCGCCGCCCCGTGCCGCCCGGCCCGGCGGCGGCTGCGCCTGCCGCCGGTTTCGGAAGCTCGCCTGTCGCTCCGCACTCTGCCGGATTGGGGCCGCATGAAGCTGCCCCGCTGGCCTGCCCTCGGCCTCGTCCTTTGCCTCGGTTCGTGCCCCACGCTCCGGGCGCAGCCCGAGACCACGCTGCCGCCGGGCGAGCCGTTGCTCCCGGAATCGGCGCTGCCCGATTACGAAAAGGACCTCGACCACGCCGCCTTCATCCGCGGCGCCAACCCCTCCGCGCTCGCCCGCGGCGGCGAGATCTACCGGCGCGTCTGCCAGAGTTGCCACGGCGATCTCGGGACCGCCGGGTCGCTCCCCGCCGCGTTGCGCTTCGGCACGGGGAAATTCCAGCACGGCCGCGATCCCCACACGCTGTATCGCACGCTCACGCGCGGCTGGCGCCTCATGGTGCCGCAGACCGACCTCGTGCCGCAGGAAAAATACGACGTCATCCACTACATCCGCGAAGCCGTCCTCCGTCCGCACAACCCCGGCGAATATTTTGAGGTCACCGACGCCTATCTCGCCGGCCTGCCCAAAGGGAAAAGCCGCGGACCGGCGCCGGTGAAACGCGAGCCGTGGCGCGAGATGGATTACGGCAACCTGCTCATCGGCACCTTCGAACTCGTGTCGCCCGCCCGCGCCGCCGCGAAGCCGCCCGCCGGCAGCCCGGCCGACTACGTCGCGCCCGGCGCCAACCTCGCCTACAAGGCCATCGCCCTGCGGCTCGATGCCGGCGACGGCGGCATCGCGCGCGGCCGGGTGTGGGCGGCGTTCGAACACGACACGTTGCGCTTCGCCGGTGCGTGGACCGGCGAGGGCTTCATCGACTGGCACGGGATCAACTTCGACGGCCGCCATGTCGTGCGGCCGCGCAACGTCGGCGCGCTCGCCGTCGCAACCGCCGACGGCCCGGGGTGGGCCGATCCCGCCACCGGCGAATTCGCCGACCTGCGCGTGCGCGGCGCCGACGGCCGCCGCTTCGGCCCCTTGCCGCGTGCGTGGGCCCGCTACCGCGGTCTCTACCGCGACGGGGCGCGCACGGTGATCGCCTACGACGTCGGCGACGCGGCGATTCTCGAGAGCTACGATCTGGCGCCCGGCACCGCGGCGACGGTCGTGCGCACGCTCAACCTCGGCCGCTCCGCGCGCGACCTCGCGTTCCGCGCGGCCGACGCCGGCGCCGTGTTTTCGCTCGTCGGCGGCGCGGCGGTGCGGCGCACCACGGAGGACGGATTCGAAGTCGTGCGCATCCCGGCCGCCGCGACGCCGCTCAACCTCGCCGTGATCCACGGGGAACTCCCCGCCGGCGCGTCCGTCGCGGTCCGCGATCTGCGCGCCCACACGCGCGGCGGTCCCGCGCAGTGGCCCGCCGTGCTGGCCGCCCCGGTCGCGCGCGGCGCGGAGAGCGGACCCTTCGCCGTGGACACGCTGGCGACGCCGCCGCGCGCCGCCAATCCGTGGAAAAGTTGGATGCGTCTCGGCGGCCACGATTTCCTGCCCGGCACGGATGCCGCGGTCGTCTGCACCTGGGACGGCGAGGTCTGGCGCGTCGACGGCCTCGGCGGCGCCGGCCCGCTCGCCTGGCGCCGCATCGCGTCGGGCCTGTTCCAGCCGCTCGGCCTCAAGGTCGTCGACGGCGCGGTGCTCGTGAACTGCCGCGACCAGATCGTGCGCCTCCGCGACCTCGACGGCGACGGCGAGACCGATTTCTACGAGTGCTTCAACAGCGACCACCAGGTCACCGAGCATTTCCACGAGTTCGCGATGGGCCTGCAGGCCGATGCGGCCGGCAACCTCTACTACGCCAAGAGCGCCCGGCACGCGCGCACCGCCCTCGTGCCGCAGCACGGCACCGTGCTCAGGGTCGGCGCCGACGGCGCGCGGACCGAGATCCTCGCCCACGGCTTCCGCGCCGCCAACGGCATCTGCCTCAACCCCGACGGCAGTCTCATCGTCACCGACCAGGAGGGTCACTGGATGCCGATGAACCGCATCAACTGGGTGAACCCCGGCCCGGTGCGTTTCTTCGGCAACCTGTGGAGCCACGGCGCGCCCGCCGACCGCAGCGACGCGGCGATGGAGCCGCCGCTCGCGTGGGTCGACAAGCAGTTCGACCGCTCGCCCGCCGAGCTGCTCTGGGTCGAGAGCCCCGCGTGGGGTGCGTTGCACGGCCGCCTGCTCAACCTCTCCTACGGCACCGGGCGCATCGAGATCGTCGCCCACGAAGCGGTCGACGGCCGCCGCCAGGGCGGGCTCGTGGCGCTGCCCGTGCCGGCATTTCCGACGGGCGCGATGCGCGGCCGCTTCCGCCCGGCCGACGGCCACCTCTACCTCAGCGGGCTCTCCGCGTGGGCCACCGACCGCACCGCCGAGCCCGGCGGCTTCTACCGGCTGCGCGCCACCGGCAAGCCCGTGCCCGTGCCCGTCGAGGTGAAGGCGCGCCGCGGCACGCTCGAACTTGTCTTCGGCGCGCCGCTCGACCCCGCGGCGGCCGCCGCGCCCGCCAACTTCAAGGTCACGACGTGGTCGCTCGTCCGCAGCGAGAAATACGGCTCGCCCCGCACCGATGTGAAGACGCTCGCGCTCGAAAGCGTGCTCGTCGGGGCCGACGCCCGCGCGCTGCGGCTCGCGTTGCCGGAGCTCGCGCCGACGCACCAGATCGAGATCACCTACACGTTGCGCGGCGCCGACGGCGCGCCGGTCAACGGCACCTATCTCGGGACAATCCACGCCCTCGGTGCGGCCACGCCCTGACGTCCCCGGATGCCGGAGACGGCCGCGCGCGGGTCGCGCCGGCCCCGCGCCTCAGCCGGACTCATGCAATTGAAGGCCAGATGAGTTGGTGTGGACCGGCTCTGGCGTTGAGGGCGGCAACTGCATCGCAGTGGTCGTCGGCGCTCATT
>JBILLY010000311.1:0-5817 GCA_044375835.1 Opitutaceae bacterium | reverse complement strand
GACCGCCGGGAATCGGGCCTTACGGCTTTGCCTTCCCGCGGCACTGCCGTTCCTTCGCCGCCCACGATGTCCGGCTGTCCCTTCCACACCCAGTTCCTCCCGCCGGCAGCCGCGGTCCACCCGCCGCCCGCACCGCCGGGCGAGTTGGACTTTCTCGGCGAAATCCACGCCGGCCCGGTTCTGTCCGGGCGCCACGCCGCCTGCGCGGCCGCCCTGGCCCGGGGCGCGCCGGCTCCGCTGACCGCGGAGGAACTCGCGTGGGCCGGCCGGATTGCGTGGCGCAACCAAGCCCGCTGCATCGGGCGCTTGCACTGGCGCCGCCTCCACGTCCGGGACCACCGCCACCTCGAGAGCGCGGACGAACTCGCCGGCAGCCTCCGGGAACACCTCGCGCTCGCCCAGGAGGACGGCCAGTCCCGCCCGGTCCTCACCGTCTTCGCTCCCTCCGATCATTCCGGCTTTCGCCTCCCCCGGATTTGGAATTCCCAGCTCTGCGGCTACGCCGGCTACCGCGCCGCCGACGGCTCGATCCTCGGCGATCCGCGCAGCGTCTCGCTCACCGAGCGGGCCCGCGCCCTCGGCTGGAAGCCACCCTCCTCCCCCGGCCCCTTCGACTTGCTGCCTTGGATCATCGCCGGCCGCGACGGTCAGCCCCGTCTCGTTCCCCTGCCCGCCGGCCTCGTGCGCGAAGTGCCCCTCCGTCATCCCGACCACCCGTGGTTTGAACGTCTGGGACTGCGCTGGTATGCCGTGCCCATCGTTTCGGATTTCTGCTTCCGCGCCGCCGGCACCGACTTCACCGCCGCCCCCTTCAACGGGTGGTATATGGGGACCGAAATCGGCGCGCGCAATCTGGCCGACCGCGCCCGTTACAACGTCCTGCCGCTGATCGCGGAGAAACTCGGCCTCGACCGCCGCTCGCCCCGCACGCTTTGGATCGATCGCGCGCTCGTCGAACTCAACCTCGCCGTGCTCCACTCCTACGCCGCCGACGGTGTCCGGCTCGTCGATCACCACTCCGCGTCCTCGGAATTCATGCGGTTCCTCGCCGCGGAGGCGGCGGCCGGGCGGTCCGTCTCGGCCGATTGGTCCTGGATCGTCCCGCCGCTTTCTCCGGCCACGACCGAGGTGTTTCACACCCCGCTGCGGGCATTCCCCACCTCGCCCGACTTCCGCCCCATGCCGCCGGACCTTCCGCCCTCCCGAGACGACGCTGTTCCCGATTTGCCGCAGTCGGTCTGTCCGTTCGGCGCCGCCGTTCCCGCTCTCGCCCGAGGGCCGCGACTCCCGCCTCCCGTCCCCGCTCGCCCGGTCCCGTCCCGCTGTGGCCATCTCTCGCTCGCCACTACAAAATCGGCGTCAGCGGCGCACCCACCGCCTTGTAGAGGCGAGTGAGAATTTCCTGCGTCCTCAAAAGCCCCCGGACCGGAGCGGTCGATGGGAAGTCTCTGCCTCGGGCGGCGCCGGAATCACCCGTTGACCGTTGCATCGCGGTGACGCTCGCTCCCGCCGGCCGCCGCTGAGTCTATCGCCGGACGCGTGCGTCCGGCCGGGGAGCAGCCACAAGAGCGACAACTACGCATCCCTTTTTCCAATTTCGGAACGCCACATTCCGCCGACTCTCCCGTCAGAGTCGTCCCGATTCCGCAGCTTGGCGACAACTCGCGTTGTGCGCGCTAGGTCCGTTCCCGGTCTGCGCCGATCACTCAACCACCATGTCCAACGCCCCCACGCCTCGAATCCTGTTCGCCGAAGATGACGCGAACATCCGGGAAACTACCTGCATGCTGATCTCGCTCACCGGGGCCGAGGTGCAGGCGGTGGCCAGCGGCCGCGAAGCCGCCGACGCACTCGCCGCCGGATCGTTCGATCTGGTGATCACCGACCTCCTGATGCCCGACGGCGACGGCTACTGGCTGCTGGATCACATCCGTTCCAGCGCCGCCTATCGCAATCTTCCGGTCCTGATGCTGTCGGCCCATGCCGACACCCGGCACAACGCGGTGAGCAAACGGGCCGGCGCCGACGAATACTTGGCCAAGCCCTTCGACCCCGAGCATCTCATCACCGTGACCCAGACGATGCTGGCACGCGGACCGCGCGTTTCGGACGCGGGTGCCGCCGGCCAAGCGAGTTGACCGTGCCGTCCGCTTCGGCATCCACCCTCGTCCCGGTGCGCCGGCTCACCGTCGGGCTCCAGGTCGCCCTGTTGGCCGCGGTGGCCGCGGCCGCCGACTGGTTCGCACCGCCGATTTTCGGCCGCCATACCCTGGTCCTCGGCTTGGTGCCCTACTGGCTCGCGGTGCGACTGTTCGGTCCCACCCGCGCCCTGCCCATCCTCGTCGTCAGCGGACTCTCCCTGTGGTTCAAATGGAACTCGGCCTACTCGCCGGCCTTGATCGCCCTCGAAGGACTTTGGGTCGGCGCATTTTGGGGCCGCCGGCGCAATCCCCTCATTGCGGACGTCCTCTACTGGGCCCTCATCGGGACTCCGCTTTCCTTCGTCTTCTACACCTACGCGATCCCGGTGCCGCATCCGATCTTCGGTCAGATTCTGGTCGTGCAACCGATCAACGGTTTCATCGCCATCTGGATCACCTATGTCGCGCTCGAGTTGCTGCCGGTAAGCCGCAGCCAGCGCGCGGACCTGCCGCCCCAGTCGTTCAGCCGGTTCCTCCTGAAACGCTACCTCGCCTTCGGCACCTTGCCGCTTCTGGTGGCGGGATTGTTGTTCGCGCGGACCGCGGAGAACCATCATATGCGCGAGGCCAGCTCAAATCTGGAAAGCCGGGCCCGCGCGCTCGGCGCCGGCATCGGCGGAGAGGTCGCCCGCCTCTCTCTCGCGGTCCAAGAAATCGCGCTCCGGCAGACCGACGCCGCGTGGTTCCACGATGCCGACCGGCTCTCCGGCGACCTTGAACGCGTCCGCCGGCAGTCCCGCGGCTTCGTCACCCTGCTCGCCGCGCGCGACGACGGAACCGTCTTTGCCGTGGCCAGTCCTGATTCCCACCGCGTCGCCGCCGGCTCGATCCCGCCGGTCAACGACCGCGAATACTTCGCCGCGCCCATGGCCACGGGACGCCCGCACGTCTCCCGGGCATTTCGCGGGCGCGGATTCGGCAGCGACCTGGTCGTTGCCGTGAGCGCGCCCGCCGTCTCTCGCTCGGGCGCTGTTCTCGGCATCGTCGAGGGCTCCGTTCGCGCCGACAACTTCGCCGTCCTCCTCGCCCAAAGCGCGGCCTCCTCGGGAGTGATTTTGCTCTGCGACGCGGCGCACCGCGTCATCGCCTCCACCTCCCCCGCGTATCCGGCGTTCACCTCGCTCGCCGGCACCGCCCTCGGGCGCCGGCTCGCGCAACCCGACGGCACCGCATCCCGCTTCACCGTGAACCGCAGCCAGGAGCGAGGCGTCTCGCACCTCATGGTGACGGTCCCGGTCCCCGGCACCGATTGGACGCTCAGTCTCCAACGGCCGCTGTCCCAGGTCCTCCAACCCGTGATGCAAGGCTACGGCTGGACCATCGCCGTGGCGATCGGCACCGCGTTGGTTGCGTCCGCCTTTGCCGCCGGCTCCATCCGTGACCTCCTCCGCGGCTGGCGCCTCCTGATCGGTTTCTCCCGCTCGGCCTCGATGCGCCCCGATCTACTCGAAGACACCCGCCGCCTCCGGCTGCCCGAAGAGTTTCACGAACTGGCGGACCACCTGCGCCGCATGGCCGACCGCGTGGACTCCGAACGCACCCAGCGAGAGCACCTCCTCGCCCGTCTCGAGGAGATCGTGCATGAACGCACCCGCCAACTGGAGCAGGCTCTCGCCGATGCCCAGTCCGCCGACCGCGCCAAGAGCGCCTTTCTCGCCACCGTCAGCCACGAACTGCGCACGCCTCTGACCGCCATCGTCACCAGCGTCGCCCTCATGAAGAAATCCGCCGCCCAATCCGCCGCGCCGGCTTCTCCCGCGCTGGCCGTCCTTGACCGCTCCAGTCGCATTCTCATGGCGGTCATCTCCGATGTGCTCGACTACTCGAAACTCGAAGCCGGCATGGTCTCCGTCGATCCCCGGCCGTTTTCCCCCGCCGAGGTCGTCGCCGAAGTCGTGTCGGTCCTCAAGCCCAACGCCGATGTGGCCGGGATCACGCTGCGGGGCACGCCCGCCAGCGGCGACGCTCTCTGGGACGGCGATCCGACGCGGATCCGGCAGGTCCTGCTCAATCTCGTCGGCAACGCCGTGAAGTTCACGTCCGCCGGCTCCGTCGCGGTCGAGGCCGGGATCTGCCCGGCCACCGCGGATCTGCCGCGGCGCCTGGTCTTCCGCGTCGTGGACACCGGCCCCGGTATCCCCGCCGAACTTGTCGACTCGATCTTCGAGCCGTTCGTCCAGATCGGCGACGGGCGCGTCCGCTCCCAGGCGGGCACCGGACTCGGCCTCACGATTTCCCGCAAACTCGTCGAAATGATGGGCGGCCGGATCACCGTGACGTCCTCCCCGGGCCAGGGCAGCACGTTCGAGTTCTGGGTGCGCTGATCCGCAACGCTGCGCTTGGCCCGCGGTGCCGGAGAGCCCGCACGGAACCCACCCGCGGACGCATCTCGCCTCAGGCCCGGCGTTCGCCCGCGCTCCGCACCTCCGGCGCTCAACGCCGGTCTATCGGCTCCCCCTGAAGTTCTGCCGCCGATCCGGGGACCCGACCTCTACGCCAAGGGCAGGTAGATCCTGAATTCGGTTCCGCTCGGACCGCCTCCCGCGCTTTCCGGCCGGCTCCGCACTTCGACCCGTCCGCCGTAGTTGGTCACAAACTTCCGCATCAGCGGCATGCCGAAGCCCGCTCCGCGCTCCCCATCCGTGCCCGCCCGACTGTGACTGCGCCCGTAGTCGAAAAGATGCTCCAGCGCGTGGCTGTCCATCCCCACCCCTTGGTCCCGCACTACCAGCACCGCGTGTCCCGCCACCGCATCGGCGGACACCTCGATCGCCCCGCCCGGACGCGAAAACTTGATCGCATTCGACAGGAGGTTGCCCACCACGGAATTGGTCAGCGAACACCGCTCCGCCTTCACGGCGAGAGGGGCGACATCAACCCGCATCGTCAGTCCTTTCGCCGTGGCCCGCTCCCTCGCCAGCAGCACGGCCTCCGCGACGGCCTCGTCCAGGTGCACCACACTCAGCGTCAGTCCCTTGTCGTCGACCCGTCGCAACTCGCGCACGAGATTGGTCAGCCCGATCCCGTTGCGCACCGCCGCCGTCAGCATCGGAATGTAGCGCTGCGGGACCGTGTCCTGCCGGCCGAGCAGATCCGTCACCATTTGCAGGACGGCAAACTGGTTCGCCACATCGTGCGACACGATCTGCAGCAACTCGCGCAGTTCCCGGTTTTTCGTCGAGATCTGCTGCTGTTGTTCCCGGATGATCAGATGCGACCGGACCCGGGCCCGCAGTTCTTCCGGCCGCAACGGCTTCGCCAGGTAGTCGTTGGCGCCGGATTCCAACCCGCTCACCACATCGCCGATTCCCGCCCGGGCCGTGATGAAAATGATGGGCACCTCGCGCACCTCGGGCCTCTCCCGCAACCGCCGGCAAACCTCGAAGCCGTCCATCCCCGGCATCATCACGTCCAGCAACACCAGATCGAAGCGCTCGCTGCCGTCGCAAAGCGCCAGCGCTTTCTCGCCCCGCGTCGCCACCCGCAACTCGTAGTCGTCGCGCAGCGCGCCCACCAGCACGTCGAGATTGGAGGGCGTATCGTCGACCAGCAGCAGGCGCGGGCGGCGGCGGCCGCCGTCATCGGTCGCTGTGGCCGGGGGGGCCCTAGGGTGGAG
>JBILLY010000106.1:0-10018 GCA_044375835.1 Opitutaceae bacterium | reverse complement strand
GCCGATCGGATGCAGGGATATCGGACTCATGCGGAAAGCGCAACCGCCGCGCGCAACGCGGACAGAGCGGCGTCGAACTCGTAGGCCGCCACCGCTTCGAGCACCGGGCGAAACCGCGCCTCCTCGCCGAACCGGGCCGCGACGGTCGCCAGTTCCTCGGCCAACTCCCCCGCCCGGCTGTCGCTTTGCCGGAGCAGGTCCTGCAAGCGGCGCGCGATCTCCGTCACGGCCTCCGGTTCGCTCGCGCGCGCTTCCCGCCGCACCGCGTCCAACATCCCCTGCCAATCCGCGGCGGTCCGTTCGCGGCAGGCCGTTTCCAACCGCTCCGCCGCCGCCCGCAATCCGTCCGCGCCGCGTTCGGCCGCGCTCGTCTTCAACGTGCGCGCCTCCTGCTCCGCCGCCGCGAAATCCCCCGCCGCCACCGCCCGGGCGAATCGCACCGCGAAGTCCCCGGGCCCGCCCGCCCGCGGATTCACCGCGGCCGACGGCCCCGCCGCTGCCTCGGTTTCCCGGGCGCCCGCATCCGTTCCGGCCTGGCCCGCGGACGAGCGGTCCCTCCCCTCCGTCGCCAACGCCGCGCCCACCGCTTCGGCCAACGCCGACGGCATCACCGGCTTGGTCAACGAAGCCGCCACCCGCACCTCCGCCGCCGCCGCCGCCGCCGTCGCGTCGTCCCGGCCGAACGCCGTCGCCAACACGATCTTCGGCTCGCCCCCGCCGCGGCGCGTCAGCTCCCGCGCGCACGCGATTCCGTCCATGTCCGGCATTTTCCAATCCATCAGCACCAGATCAAACGGCCGATTTTCCGCCTCCGCCCGGGCACTCACCCGCAACGCCGACGCACCGCTCTCCGCCTGCTCCGCGTCCATCCCCAGATGACGCAGGGCCGCCGTCATGATCTCCCGCGAGGCCGCGTTGTCGTCCACCACCAGCACCCGGCGCCCGGCCCACTCCGCGACTTTCGGCACCGTCCGCGCCCGCGCCGCCGCGGCCACCCCCAGCCGCGCCGAGAACCGGAAGGTCGATCCCCGGCCGGGCGCACTCTGCACCTCGATCGCTCCGCCCATCAGTTCGGTCAACCGCCGCGAAATTACCAACCCCAGCCCGCTGCCCCCGAAACGCCGCGTCGTCGACGTGTCCGCCTGCCCGAAGGACTGGAACAGCCGGCTGGACTGCTCCTCGGAGATGCCGATCCCGGTGTCCGTGATCGCAAACTCCAGCACCACGTGGTCCCGCTCCCTCGCGCGCACGCTCACGGCCAGCACCACTTCGCCGGCCTCGGTGAACTTGAGCGCGTTGCCGACCAGATTCGCCAGCACTTGTCCCAGGCGCAGCGGATCGCCGCGCAACGCCTCCGGCACGTCCGGACTGATCGCGAACAACAGCTCCAGCCCCTTGGTTTCCGCCCGCAGGCCGAACAACGCCACCAGATTGTCCAGCACGTCCTCCGTGCGGAACTCCAGGTCCTCCAGCTGGAGCCGCCCCGCCTCGATCTTCGAGAAATCCAGGATGTCGTCGATGATGCCCAGCAGGTTAATCGCCGCCTGGTTCACCTTCTTCACGTAGCCGCGCAACTTGCCTTCCGGCGCCTCGGTGACCGCCAACCGGCTCAGTCCGATGATCGCGTTCATCGGCGTCCGCAGCTCATGGCTCATGTTGGCCAGGAACTCGCCCTTGGAGCGCCCCGCCGCTTCCGCCAGGTCCCGCGCCCGCCGGATCTGGGCTTCCGCTTCTTTCAACCCGCCGATGTCGGTCAGCCACCCCAGCACACCCGGGCGCCCGCCGAACTCCGTCGGCAGATACGTCGCCAGCACGTCGTGCACGTTTCCGCCGCGGTCCCGGACCTTCATCTCCACGTCGCGGACAATGTTCCCGACCGACAGCTCCCGTTCGATCCGCGCCGCGACTTCCCCTTGCACCACCTGTGCTCCGTCCGGCCCCCCGACGCGCAGATCCGCCATCGCCAGCAACCGCGGATTCGCAAACTGCACGACGCCGTCCACCGTGATGACAACACCGGCCGGCGCCGTGTCGAAGATGCGCTGGAGTTGTTGCCGCTCCCGCATCGCCGCCGCCTCCGCCGCCCGCAGCTCCGTCACATCCCGGACGATCGTGAGCAACCCGACCGCCTGACCGACTTCATCCGTGACCGGCAACTTGACCGTCTCCAGCCAAAGCGGCTCGCCGTCGCCGCCTTCCCCCCGCGCTTCGGACTGCACGCGACGCCGCTGCCGCAGGATCTCCCGGTTTTGTTCCCGCTCCTGCTCCGCCGCTTCGCGTCCGGTCAACTCCTCCATCCGCCGTCCCACGATCTCCGCCGGCACGCGGCCCAGCGAACGCGCGTAGGCCGAATTGCAGCCGAGCAGAGCCCCCTGCGGATCCTGGTAGCTGATCCGATCCGGGATCGCGTCCAGCAGCGCAGCCAACGTCGCCCTTTGCTGGCGAATCTGCGCATCGGCTTTCAGCCGCTCCGTGATGTCCCGCACCAGGAAACAAGTGCACCCTCTCCGCCCCGGCGACTCCTGCAACGCCCGCTGCGAAAATTCGGCCGGGAACCGGGTGCCGTCCGACCGCCTGCCCTCCGCGCGTCCGTCCCCCGCCCTCAACGCATCCCCGGCCCGCGGCAGCAGCCGGTCCACCCGGGCGCCGGCCAACTCCGCCGAGGTGCTCGCGAACAGACGGCCGGCTTCGACGTTGGCGAGCACCACGAGTCCATCCCGGTCCGCGACCAGCAATCCATCCGGCGCGGATTCGACCAACTGCCGATACCAGACCTCGGTCTCGGCGATCGCCTGCCGCTGCCGCACCAACTCCTCCGCCTGCTGCTCCAGCAGGTGCGCTTGTTCCTGCAAACGCCCGTTCAGGCGTTCCAGTTCCGTGGTGCGCTTGCGCAGCGTCGCCTCCGAGAGCGCCAGCGCCTCGGCGTGCGCTTCCGCCTTTTTCAACCGGTGCAGACTTTCGGCAATCAGGCCCGCGATCAGACTCACCTCCGCCATCAGCGGCCGGTTCAACGCCCCCGCTCCGACCGCGACGAATACTCCCGCCACCCCGCTGTCCCCCTCGATCGGCCATGCCGCGGCGGCCCTGCCCGCCGTCCCGCCGGATTCTTCGGCGGCTTCCGGCTCCAGCGGCCGCTTCGCCGCCGCACACCGCCGGGCCATCGCCTCCACCCGCGGAACGCAGTCCGCCGCCGTCCCGTGCTCTCCCCGCGTCAGGGCTGCCGCCAGCACGAGGGGCCGGCCGCGGTTGCCGCCCGAGAAATAAAATCCCGCCGGCCCGTCCTCCGCCGGCAACACTCCGTCCAGCAGGGCGCGACCGAACTCCGCCTCGTTCCTCGCCTCCTGCAGCACCACCGCCAGCCGCGCCACCCGCTCCCGCAGCCAACGCTCGCGTTCCCTCGCCGCGGCCACGGTCTTCAGCACCGCCACAGCCCGCGCCAAGTCCCCGATTTCATCCCGCGCATCCGCCAGCGGCACCGGCCGCTGGTAGTCGCCGCCCGCGATCGCCGCCACGGAATCCCGCAGGCGGTGCAGTTGCATCACGAAGCTGCGCACCACCAGCACACAACCCGCGGCCAACGCCACGACCACGATCCCCGCCGTCGAGATCGTCGATTTCCGCTCCTGCTCGAGTTCATTTTCCGTCTGCTCCGCGGCCCGCCCCGCCTGCGCGTTGTGGTAAGCGATCCAGCGATCCAGCTGCACCACCAACGCGTCCAGGCCCGCGTGCAGGTCCTCCCTCCGCCCCGCGTCCACGTCCTCCGCCAAACCCGGCCCGACCCGGCTGAGCCAGGCCCGGATCAACGCCCGGTAGTTCTCCAGATGGCGCCGGCCGGCCGACTCGGCGGGCATGGTGCGCGCCAACTGCTCCAGTTGCTCGAGCATCTCCGCCCCCGCCTGCCCCAGCGCCTGCACCTTGGCGGTCCGCATCGCGCCGACGCGGGCGTTGAAAGCCGCATCCAGCTCCATCCGCATCTTCATCAGCCCGTGGCCCTGGTGCGCCACCGCCGAAAGTCCCGGCGCCACCACGTTCGCCAGCGTCTGCGTCTGCCGCTCGATGTTGCGCAGCACCGTCCAGTGCCAGACGCCGAAGCCGGCCAACACGACCAGCGGCACCGCCGTCAGCGCGATCAATCGTTGCGCGATGGTGAAACGCGGTCGCATCGCGCTCAACCCGTCGTGCCCGGCCTATTCGCCGGACTCCCCGCCTTCGGCACCCACAACCTCGCCTCCATCCCCGGCCCCGGCTCCCGCCGCCGCAGCGTGAATTCCCCTCCCGCCACCGCCGCGAATGCAAACGCCAGCGCCAGCCCCATGCCCATGCCTTGCTGCTCGAAGTGCTCGCGCTGGAACTGCCGCATCGGTCCCAAAGCCGCCAGTTCCTCCTCGCTCATGCCCCGGCCCTGATCCAGCACCGCGAATTCGTAGCCTCCGGCCCGCTCCCGCAACGTCGCCGCCGCCTCCGCGCCCGGCAGCGAAAACTTCAGCGCATTCTCCACCAGGTGCGCGGCGATCCAGCCGTAGCGGTGGTGCACGCCGTCGAGGACCGCGACGTCCGCCGCGAACTTCAGATCCTGCTCCCGCGCCAACCGCTCCGCGGTCCGCGCAAACAGGGTCCGCAGCTGCACCGCACTCACCCCGCCCGCTTCGCCCGGCCTCCGCTCCGCCCCCTGCTTTTCCCGCAACAGGCTCAACTCCGCCCAGAGCGAAAAATCCTCCACGATCTTCAGCAGGCGCTGGCCCGCCCGCGCCAGATTGTGCCCGTAGTCCGCCAACTCCGCCGGCGCCAGCGTCTCCCCGCTTTCGCCGATCACCACCATCAGGTCCGCGTAGCCGATCACCCCGGTCAACGGCGTCCGCAACTCGTGCGGCAGCACCTTCGTGAGGAAAAACTGCTGGTGCCGGATCCGGCCGCTGATCAGCTCCGCCCGCTCCAGCCGCACCTGGATCGTCTTCACCAGGTCGACCGGATCGTAGGGCTTGGTCACATAGTCGTCCGCCCCCAGCGACATCCCCATCCGCTGGTCGGCCCGGTCCGCCTTCGCCGACATGATGACCACCGGCATCAGCCGGAATTCCGGCGTCCGCCGCAGATGCTGGAGAAGGGAAAGTCCGTCGCGGCGCGGCATCCGGACATCCGTCAGCACCAGATCGGGCTGCACCTCGGCCAGCGCTTCGAGCGCCGCCTGCCCGTCCGCCGCCTCCACGACGGCAAAACCCGCTGCCCGCAGGGTCTCCGCGGCAATCGCGCGCAGCAGCGCGTCGTCTTCCGCAAACAGGATGGTCCTTTGCTTCGGTTGCTCTGGCTTCATGGTGAATGGCGCGGGCGCACGAACGGCATCACCTCTCCGCCGCCCTGCTCCCCGGATTTTCCGACCGTCGGGTCCACCGGCAGATCGATCCGAAAGACCGTGCCGACCCCGACTTCGCTCCGCACCTCGACCGTCGCGCCGTGGTGATCCGCCACGCGCTTCACGATCGCCAATCCCAGCCCCGTGCCCGGCACCGTCCCCACGTTGCTCGCGCGGTGGAAGGGCTGGAACAGCTTCACGCGGTCACTCTCCGGAATTCCCCGGCCTTGGTCGGCCACGCTGAACCACCACCGGAGGTGATCCCCGCCGACCGTCACGATCACGTCGGTCTTGGGCGCCGAATACTTCACCGCGTTCGAAACCAGGTTCTCCAGCGCGCTGCGCAACTGAACCAGATTCACCGCCGCGCCGTAGTCTTCCGGGATCTCGCAACGGAGCACCACTCGCGGCCGCTCCAGCGGCAGATTCATCGTCCGCACCATGTCCTCGAACAACGGCTTCAGCTCGATCTGATAGACTTCCAGATCGCCCCCGAGGTGCTCGAGCCGGTTCAAGAGCAGCACTTGATCGACCAGCTCCTTCAGCGTGTCGATCGCCTGTTGCTGCATTTTGAGCAGCCGCTGCAACTCGGGCAGCAGGTTCGGCGGCAACCGTTCCGCTTCGCCCAGCACTCGCCGCCCCAGCAGGAAATGCACGCCTTGGATCGAGGTCAGCGGCGTCCGGAATTCGTGCGAGACCATCGAAATGAACTCCCGCTGCATCACCACATACTCTTCCCGCTGCAGGGCGGCCTGCCCCGCCTCCTGCTCGAGCCGACGCCGCTCGGTCATGTCAGTCATCGTCGTGCAGACATGCATCTTTCCTTCCGCTCCCGTCCGTAGCGGCAGCTTTTCCACCTCGAAGACCAAGTCTTCGTTGCTCCACTGCAGCGGAAAATCGAACCGCACCCGCCGGCCTTCCGCGATCACCGTCCGGTCCTGCGCGCCCCACGCCGCGAACCGGTCGTCCAGCCAACCCGCGGTGCCGACCTTCGACACCCCGCCCTCCCGGGCGAAAAACTCCCCCGCCGCCGCATTATGAAACTCCAATTCGCCCTCCTCGTCCCGGATCACCACCAACACGGGCAGCGTGTTCAGGAACACCCGGAACGTCTCTTCGCTCGCCCGCAGCCGTTCTTCCAGCCGCACCTGCGCGCCGATGTCCTGGCAATTCCACGCTTCGCCCCCGCCGGGGATCCGCGAGACCGCGAGCCCCTGGTGAAACACGCCGCCGTCCAGACGCGTGGCTTCGATTCGCCCCGCCCACTGCCCGCTCTCCGCCAACGCCGGCAACATCAACTCCTCCAGCTTCCGGGTTTCCCCCGCGCTGTAGAACGTGCGCCACGGCCGGCCGATCAGCTCGCCCGCCTCGGCCGCTCCGATTGCGGCGGCTTGCTCCCGGTTCGCGTAGATCACCCGGCCGTCGTCGTCCAAAACCATCAACCCGGCGTGCGCATGCTCCACCGCCTGCCGGAACGCCTGCGCGGCCCCGTCGTCCCCCGGCTCCGCCGCGATCCGGCCCACCACCAGATCGCGTTCCCCCGATCGGCGGACCGCCGCCGACAACCGCACCGGCCGCCCCGCCGCTTTCGGCCGCAGCACCACGCTCGTCCATTGGCCGACCGGCAGCCGTCGGAAGCGCTCGCACAGCGTCAGCTGGTCATACGGCTGCAGCACTCGATCCCAGGAAAACTCCGCCCCCTGCAACACCGCCCGCGCGACACCCAGGACCTCCTCGACTGGCCCCGCCAGATACTCGAAACGCCGCCCCCCCCGGTCCCAGACGAACGTCACTTCGCCGAACGCCTCGCTCAACCCGGCGAGGGCCTGGTTCAACACCGTCGGCGTGCAGCTGGCGCACCCCTCCCGCTCGGTTTTCATGGCTTGGCTCCGGTCTCCCCCGAGGATCGCGACGCATCGCTCCCCATATCCAGGCCGAGGTCGCCCGCGGCCCTGGCGAAACCTTCCCGGGTCTTTACGCCCAGGCGTGCCACCAGTCTCGACTGGGCCTTGTAGACCGCGGAAAGACAGAGGTTCAGGTCCGCAGCGATCTCCTTGGCGACCCGGCCGGCGGCAAGGTGCCTCAGCACCAACTTGTCCGAGTCGCTGATTCCCTTGATGGCAAATTTTCGCCGCACCAGCGCGCGCATGACCTCGCTCGCCGCCGAGGTCAGCGGAACATCGCCGCTGCTCACCGCCCGGATGATACGCACCAATTCCTCCAAGTCGGTCGACTTTTCCACGAATGTCCTCGCGCCCAGCGTGAAGGCCTCGGCCATCGCGTCGCTCGAGCCCACTCCCGTCAGCACAATCACCTTGACCGGGGACTTGGTCGACCGCAATTCACGGAGCACTTGCAGGCCGCCGAGACGCGGCATCACCAGATCAAGCAGCACTACGTCCACCTTGGACACCTTCATCATCGCCAGCGCCTGCTCGCCGTCGGACGCGATGTCGACGACCCGGAAGTCCTCGATCTCGTTGAGAACATCCCGTAGCAGCGACGCGAAGATCGAATGGTCGTCGGCAATGAGAATGTGGGTCGGCATGGTGTGATAACGACACGCGAGGCCCGCAGCCGTCGGCAGATTGCGCATTAAAAAAAACGCCGGTTCCCAGCATGGCTAACAAAAGTGACTGCATCGATTCCACCGGAACCTAGGTCTAACTACTCAATTTTTAGGTAGCGTTTCCTACCGCCGCACCGGACACCGCTCACCGACTTGAATCAACTCCGCCGGCCCTCTCCGCAAATGCGACCTGCCCCGCCGTCCCGATCGGGGGATATCCCCGCCCCATGGGGCGGACTTTTGCTCCCGCGGTCTCGCCGCTAGAGAATCGGCGTCAGCGGCGCGCCCACCGCCTTGTAGAGCCGCGTGAGAATCTCCTTCGTCGTGAACAGGCCCTCCGTCCCCGGAAACGCCCCCGCGTCGCGGTGGCGTTCGTAAAACTCCGGGTGCCCCGGCGGCACCGGCGCCATGCCCGGCTTCAACTCGTAGCTCGTGGTGTTCTGGATCGGCCACAGGTCCAGCGGGCTCACCGAGAGCACGTCGTCGATCCAACCATTCACCGCCTCGAGCTTCAGCGGCAGCGGCCGGCGCGCGATCACCCAGCTGTTCTCCGGCCGCAGGTCGCGCTCGATCAGCGCCCGCAGCTCCCCCGCAAACGCCTCGTCCTCCACCAGCAGGCCCGCCTCCGTATTCAGATTCTCGGAACGCGGGTCGAGATTGTAGGACCCCACGAACGCCGTCCGCCCGTCCACCACCAGAGACTTGGCGTGCAGGCAGAAAAACGGCGGCCGCGCCGCCTTGCCCTTCGGCGCCCGCTCCGCCGCCAGCTTCGCCATCTCCCTGTGCCGCGGAAACAACTCGGCCTGCACCGCCGGCTGCGGCTTTAACTCGTGCACCTGCAGCCCGAGGTCCTCCACGTAGGTGTTCCGCAGCCGGTAGTTCGCCGAATACGCGAACAGGTTGTCCGTCGACGCGAAGCTGTTTGACGAGATCTCGATCCGCAGCCCCGGGTTCCGCGCGTGCATCGCCTTGATCAGGTCCCGCGCGGCCGGACTCAGCACCAGATAGGGCGTCTGCATCAGCACCGTCTCCCGCGCGCCTTCCAGCGTCGTGCGCAGCGCCTGCGTGATCCGCGGCATCTGCGCGCCGCCGCCCGTCTTGCCCGGCTCGTCCGCCACGAAGACCGCCTTCCGCACCGGCTTCAGCGTCGCCGCAAACCGTGCCCCCGCCCGCGCCGCCGCATCGTCGCCGCCCGCCAGCTCCGCGAAAAATCCGCCGAAATCGTAGTCCGCCCGCGTGCCGTAGCGCCGGAACTTCCCGCTCTCCAGCACCGCCCCCACGTCGCGCAGCGCCGCGCTCGGCACCGCGTGCTTGAACGCCCAATACGCCTCGAACGACGACGCCGCCGCCCGCACCGCCGGTCCGACCGCCAGCACGTCCCGGTCGCGGAAATTCATCGTCGTCGAGTGGTCGAAGTAGGTGTTCTCCACGTTGCGCCCGCCCGTCAGCAGCACCGCGTCGTCCACCAGCAGCACTTTGTTGTGCATGCGCTGGTTCAGCGCCCGGAAACCGAAGGTCGCCGCCACGAGTTTCTGCCACAGCGTCGGCTTCATCCGCGCCAGCGCCGGCCGGTAGTGCTTCACCTCCAGGTTCGGGTGCACCGTCGCCAGAAACGCCATCGTCGCCGGGTCCTGCTCCGACACCAGGTGGTCCGCCAGAATGCGCACCTTCACCCCGCGCCGCGCCGCCTCCACCAATTCGTAAATCAACAGCCGCCCGCACTCGTCGTTCGTCCAGATGAAGGTCTGGATGCCGATCGAGCGCTGCGCCGCGCGGATCAGGTGCACCCGCAACAGCAGCGCATCGTGGCCGTTCTCCACCAGCGCGAGCCGGTTGCCCGCCGAATCGTCCCCGGCAGGCGCGGCCGCGGACGCCTCCGCCGCCGCGGCGATCACGGGGGAGGACACCGTCGCCTCCGCCCCCACCGTCGCCGCCAGCATCACCGTCCAGCCGATCGCCTGTCGCATCCAGCGCACCATGCCGCCCAACCTTTCCGGCCGGACCGCCCCTGTCGAGCGGCCGATGCGTCCGCGCGGTCCACCCCGCGCGGGCTTGCCGCGTCGCTCCCGCCCCCCAACCCTCCCGACCACCCCGCCATG
>JBILLY010000559.1:0-3978 GCA_044375835.1 Opitutaceae bacterium | reverse complement strand
GGCGGTCATGGTGGAGGTAGGTTGCGCTGCTGATTTTCCGCCGCGCGCGACAGATCGCACGGGCGCCGCAGGATCGCGCGTGGAGGGCAAGCGGCCGGCGGCGCGGCGACGAACAATCAAAGGGACCGGGACCTTCGGACCGGGACCTTCGGCGGTTTTCCGGTTGGCGGCATCCGGCCCACGGACTATCGAGCCGGCATGCAAAGCCCCGATCCGACGCACCCCGGTCCAACCGCGGCGCGCATCGGCGTGGCCTTGGTGGACGACGACCCGCACTTCCTGCTTTTTCTCGAGTCGGCCTTCTCGGCCAGCGCGCGGCACAAAGTGACGGCGACGGCCGGCTCGGCCGAGGAGGCGGACGCGTGGCCCGCGGGCGCGCCGCCGCACGTCGCGCTGGTGGACATCGCGCTGCCGGGGCGCTCGGGCGCCGCCCTCGTGTCCTCCCTGGTGCGGAAGTTTCCCCGCCTGCTGGTGATCATGCTCACGGCGCGGTCGGACGAGGACGCGTTGCTCGAGTCGATCCGCGCCGGCGCGGTCGGTTACCTGCTCAAAGGGTTGGACGAGGAGGAAATCCACGCGGCCATCGACGACGCGCTCTCCGGCGGCGCGCCGATGTCGCCGGCGATCGCGCGCCGGGTGCTCGCGCTGATGCGCGAGGCGCCGGCCGCCGCGGCGCGGGGCGCCAACGCCGCGGAGCTGGCGCTGCTCACGCCGCGGGAGCGCGAGGTGCTCGAACTGGTGGCGGCCGGCACGCCCAACAAGGAAGTGGCCGAGCGGCTCGGGCTCGCGCTCTCCACGGTGAAAAACGCGCTGCTCGCCATCTACGGCAAATGGCGCGTGCGCTCGCGGCTGGAGGCGACGCTGAAGCTGCGCGGCGGGCGCTGAACGGAAACGCGGAAACGGGGAAACGCGCGATGCACACCGGCCCGGGCGCCGCCAACGAGGATGGGCGCGCGGGCCCGCGCGCGATATTCGCGCGTTTCTCGGATCCCGAGTGGGAGCGCCGTTTCCGCCGGGAGCGCCTCGCGGGGGGCCTGAACCGCGCGCGCTGGGCGCTCGCGCTGGGCCTGGCGCTCGTCGCCTCCTCGTGGGCGCTGGAGGCGGCGGCAGCCGGCCCGCGGCCCGCGGACTACGACCGCGTGGCGTTCCGCCTGCGTATTTTCGTGATCGAACCGATCTGGCTGGCGGCGCTGCTGGCGACCTGGTGGCGCGGCTTCCCCCGGCACGCCGACGCAATCCTCGCCGCCGCGACGCCGTTGGCGAGCTGGGCGATGGCGCTGAACCAGTGGCACTACTGCCTCCTGCACCCGGGCGAGCCGATGGCCGTGAAGATGGTCTTCGCGCTGCTGCCGCCGCTGCTGATTTCCGGCGCGGCTTTTCCGATCGGGGCGGCGGCGCACACCGCGATGTCGCTCGCGGCGACGCTCGCGCCGGCGGCGTTCGTCACCGCGGCCGCGCCGGTCGCGTGGCGGGCGGACGCGCGGATCGCGGCCGCGGGCCTCGCCGCGGCCGGCGCGGCGGTCGCGGCGTGGGGCTGGTGGCGCGACGCAGACGAGCGCCGGCAGTTTGCGCAACGCGAGCGGGAGCGCGCGCGGGAGGCGGAGCTGGCGCGGCTCACGGCCGAGCGCAACGAGTTCGTGGCGATCGCCGCGCACGACCTGCGCGCGCCGCTGGCCGCGGTGCGGGGACTGGCCGCCCAACTGCACGCCGGACGGCTGGCGGACGAGGCGCAGCGCGCGCGGGCGCACGCCGCGATCCATCTCCAGGCCGGGCGGATGCTCGACTTGGTGAATGCCTACCTCGGCGCGCACGCGGCGGAAAGCGGCGCGCCGGCGGTGAAGCCGGCGCCCGTCGAGCTGCGCGCGGCCGCCGAAGCGGCGCGGGCGCGCCACGCGGCGGCGGCCGAGGCGAAGCAGCAGCAGATCGCGGTCGCCGGTGCCGGGCCCGGGGTAGTCTGGGCGCTCACGGACGAGACGCTGCTCGCGCAGGTCGCGGACAATTTCCTGGCCAATGCGCTGAAATTTTCGCCGCGCGGAGCCGCGGTGCGGATCGACGTCGGCGGCACCGGGGAGCGCCTGCGCCTCGCGGTGACGGACAACGGCCCCGGAATCGCGGCGGAGGAGCAGGCGGAGCTGTTCCGGAAGTTCCGCCGCGCGAGCACGCGACCCACCGACGGCGAGCCGAGCCACGGGCTCGGCCTCGCGGTGGCGAAGCGCCTCGCGGAAGCGATGGGCGGAAGCGTCGGCTGCGAGTCGCGGCCGGGCGCCGGAGCGACGTTTTGGGTGGAACTGCCGGCGGCGCCGCCGCCCGCCCCGGCGAGCGGCGCGGGCCCGGCCTGAGCCTGAGCGCCGAGAATTGAGAGCCGAGAGCCCGATCCTCGGAGGCCGGAAGCGCATGCTGACCGCGCCGCGATGCGCTCACCCTTTGGCAGGGAGATATCCGCTCCGCGTGCACCGCTTGATTGCATCGCTCCGGCTGAGCGCGGCCCGCGCTCAGCGGATCTTCGCGTCGGGGAGCTCGCTCTTCACGCCGGCGTCGAGCGGCATCTTGTCTTTGTCGGGCGTGAGGCCGGCGGCGGCGAGGAGGCCCGCGAGCTGGCTCTCGAGATCGCGGCGCGTGGCGGCGAACTTCGGGTCGGCGGCGAGGTTCTTCAGTTCGAGCGGATCGCTCTTCAGATCGTAGAGTTCCGGCAGGTGCTTGTCGGGCGAACCGTCGCCGTGCGGGTAGCGCATGAACTTCCAGCGGTCGGTGCGGACGCCGCGGATGTTGGGCGTGTAGGGAAACTGTTTCTCGTAGTTGTATTCGTAGAACCAGGCGGTGCGCCACGCCGGGTCGGAGCCGGCGGCGAGGGCCTTCCACGAGCGGCCCTGGATGCCGGCGAGCGGCGGCGCGCCGCAGAGATCGAGCACGCTCGGCGCGAGATCCATCGCGAGCACCTGGCCCTCGACGACGCGGCCGGCGGGGAGGCCGGGACCGCGGGCGACGAGCGGAATGCGGATGCTGGGCTCGTGCATGGTGCGCTTGTCGACCATGCCGTGCTCGCCCTCGAGCAGGCCGTTGTCGCCCATGAAGACGATGACGGTGTTGTCGAACTGGCCGGTGGCCTTGAGGTGGGCGACGAGGCGGCCGACGCTGTCGTCGACGCTCAGCACGGTCCCCCAGTAGGCGCGCACCATGGCCTCGAAGTCCTTCACGGCCTCGGGGCGCGCATCCGGAAACTGCTTACGCCATTCGAAGAGCGGGCCGTAGATGCCGTGCCAGGTGGAGAGGCGCTGGCGGATCCAGTCGGGTTTACCCTCGAGCGCGAAGGCGCTGGCCGGATACGGCACGCGGACGTGGTCGAAGGCGGTCTTGTATTTCTCCTCGGGGAAATAGAACGAGTGCGGCGCCTTCTGCCCGATGAGCAAGGCCCAGGGCTGGCCGGGGGCGGCGGCGGTGCGCTGCTTGATCCAGTCGACGGCGTAGTCGGTGACGACGTGGGTGTAGTAGCCTTTGGGGGTCTCGCGGCGGGTGCCGTTCACGTTCCATTCGGTGTCGAAGTATTTGCCCTGACCCTTGTGGGTGACGAACCAGTCGAAGCCGGGGCGCGGGGCGTCGTTGTTTTCGCCCATGTGCCATTTGCCGACGTAGCCGGTGGCATAGCCGTGCGCGCGGAGCCGGGCGGGCCAGTGCGGCAGGGACTCGGGCAGCTCGGTGAAATTGTCGCGCACGCCGTGGCGGTGGGCGTAGAGGCCGGTGAGAATGCTGGCGCGGCTGGGCGAACAGAGCGACGTGGTGCAAAACGTATTCGCGAAGCGGACACCGCCGGCGGCGAGGGCGTCGATGTGCGGCGTCTTCACGTGGGCGGAGCCGTAGCAGCCGAGGGCATCGGGGCGCAGGTCGTCGCAGAGGATGAAGAGGACGTTGGGTTTCGCGGCCGGGGCGGCGGCGGAGGCGGCCGGCGGCAGCGCGGCGGCGAGCAGCGCCGCGACGGCGGCG
>JBILLY010000558.1:0-3981 GCA_044375835.1 Opitutaceae bacterium | reverse complement strand
ACTACGACTGGAACGCCAACTGGGGCGTCAGCTACATGACCCCGCGCCGCGCCTTCTACGTCAACGTCCGCACCACCCTCTTCCCCGAGGCCATCACCACCGCCCCCACCGCCACAGACCTGCGCCCCGTCTACGAGTCCAGCCACCAGCGCTGGGACGCCACCGTCCGCTACACCTTCCCCAACCGGAACTACTCGCTCGAACTTAACGGTTCGAATCTCACCAACGATTCCTGGCGCAACTTCTACCAAGGCGGCCGCAACACCTCGCGCCGCACCTTCGGCACCAACTACACCCTCAGCTTCCGCGCCAACCTCGACCAGCTCCGCCTGCCCTGGGTATCCAGAAAAAACTGACGCCCCGCGCCCGCCCGCCGCCCGCCCCGGTTGGACGACCCAAGGTAGGGCGAACCGTCCCCGGTGAGCCGCCGCGCTCAAGCGCCGGTCGCGCCGTTTCTGAACCGTAGGGCCTGAGCTTGCTCAGGCCGTTCCGCGGACTGCGGCAGCCGGACATCGACCAAGGTCGCGCCCTGCCCACTCCAAACGCCTCGCGCCTTCAGCCCTGCCCCTCGCGTCCTCCCCTTCCGCCTTCCGCCTTCCGCCTTCCGCCTTTCGCCTTCCGCCTTCCGCCTTTCGCCTTCCGCCTTTCGCCTTTCGCCTTCGGCCCGCGCGGCACCGCCGCGAGATCGTCCTTCCGTCCCATGTTCGCGCTTCCCTTCGCCAAAGCGCCTCCCTAAATCCCGCGGTTCAACCCCTGATGTCCACCAAGTCGTCGCTCCCTGCCACGTCCCAACCCCACGCCTCGCCTGCCGCCTCCGGCACTCCGGCCCTGCGCCCCATCAAGAAGCTGATGGCGGCCAACCGCAGCGAGATCGCCGTCCGCATCTTCCGCGCCGGCACCGAGCTCGGCCTCCGCACCGTCGCCGTCTTCGCCCAGGAGGACCGCCTCTGCATCCACCGCTACAAGGCCGACGAGACCTACCAGATCGGCCACGGCAAGGGCCCCGTCGCCGCCTACCTCGACATCGCCAGCATCGTCGGCGTCGCCAAGGAAAAGGGCATCGACGCCATCCACCCCGGCTACGGCTTCCTCTCCGAAAACGCCGAGTTCGCCCGCGCCTGCGACCGCGCCGGCATCATCTTCGTCGGCCCCCGCCCCGAACTCCTCGACATGATGGGCGACAAGACCGCCGCCCGCGCCGTCGCCCAGCGCATCGGCGTGCCCGTCCTCCCCGGCACCAAGGATCCCATCGTCGACCGCGACGAAGCGCTCAAGACCGCCAAGACCATCGGCTTCCCGCTCATCATCAAAGCCGCCTTCGGCGGCGGCGGCCGCGGCATGCGCGTCGTCCAGAAGCCCGAGCAGCTCGCCAACCTCCTCGACGAGGCCCAGGCCGAGGCCGGCCGCGCCTTCGGCAATCCCGCCGTCTTCCTCGAGAAATACATCCCGCGCGCCAAACACATCGAGGTCCAGATCCTCGGCGACCGCCACGGCAACGTCATCCACCTCCACGAGCGCGACTGCTCCGTCCAGCGCCGCCATCAGAAGGTCGTCGAGGTCGCCCCGTCCTTCGGCCTCCCGGAGAAGATCGTCCGCGAACTCTGCGACGCCGCCGCCCGCCTCGCCCGCGAGATCCGCTACGACAACGCCGGCACCGTCGAATTCCTCTACGACCTCGACCGCCACGAGTGGTTCTTCATCGAGATGAACCCGCGTATCCAGGTCGAGCACACGGTCACCGAGGTCATCACCGGCCTCGACCTCGTCCGCGCCCAGATCCTGATCGCCCAGGGCCACGCCCTCCACTCCCCCGAGGTCGGCATGCCCTACCAGACCGAGGTCCCGCGCAACGGCTACGCCATCCAGTGCCGTATCACCACCGAGGATCCGGAAAACAAGTTCATGCCCGACTACGGCCGCATCATGGCCTACCGCTCGCCCGGCGGCTTCGGCGTCCGCCTCGACGGCGGCATGGGCTACGCCGGCGCCGTCATCACCCCGTTCTACGACTCGATGCTCGTGAAGAGCATCACCAGCGGCCAGACCTACGACATCGCGATGCGCCGCGCCCACCGCACGCTCAGCGAATTCCGCATCCGCGGGGTGAAGACCAACATCCCCTTCCTCGAAAACGTCATCGCCCACCCGCAGTTCCGCTCCGGCGCCGCCACCACCACGCTCATCGACACCACCCCGGAACTCTTCGCCTTCAAGCCCCGCCGCGACCGCGCCACCAAGCTCCTCAACTTCCTCGGCCACGTCGTCGTCAACGGCAACCCCCACGCCAAGGGCTACCGCCCCGAGAAACCGTTCCCGGCCGCCCCCGTCCCGGCCTACGACCATCTTTCCGCTCCCCGCCCCGGCACCCGCCAGAAGCTGCTCGAACTCGGCCCCCGCAAGTTCGCCGAGTGGACCCTGAAGCAGAAGCGTCTCCTGATCACGGATACCACCTGGCGCGATGCCCACCAGTCGCTCATGGCCACCCGCGTCCGCGGCTACGACATGCTCGCCTGCGCCGACGCCCTCTCCCGCCGCGTCCCCGATCTGTTCTCCCTCGAGATGTGGGGCGGCGCCACCTTCGACACCGCGATGCGCTTCCTCAACGAGGATCCCTGGGAGCGCCTCCGCCAGCTCCGCGCGCGCGTGCCGAATATCTGCTTCCAGATGCTCTTCCGCGGCGCCAACGCCGTCGGCTACACCAACTACCCCGACAACGTCGTCGCCGGTTTCGTGAAGCACGCCGCCGCCAGCGGCATGGATATCTTCCGCGTCTTCGACTCCCTCAACTACCTGCCCAACCTCCGCGTCGCCATGGAGGCCGTCAACGCCACCCACGGCGTCTGCGAGGCCGCCATCTGCTACACCGGCGACATCTCCGACCCGCGCCGCGACAAGTTCGACCTCAAGTATTACGTCCGCATCGCCAAGGAACTCGAGCGCATGGGCGCCCACTTCCTCGCGATCAAGGACATGGCCGGCCTCTGCCGCCCCGCCGCCGCCCACAAGCTCGTCAAGACGCTCAAGGAAGAGATCGGCCTCCCGATCCACTTCCACACCCACGACACCAGCGGCATCGCCGCCGCCTCCGTGCTCCGCGCCGCCGACGCCGGCGTCGACATCGTCGACCTCGCCCTCGCCTCCATGAGCGGCAGCACGTCGCAGCCGAATCTCAACTCCGTCGTCGCCGCCCTCGCCCACTCGCCCCGCGACCCCGGCCTCGACGGCGACACGCTCAACGAGTTCTCCGACTACTGGGAAATCGTCCGCGAGTATTACCGCCCCTTCGACACCGCGCCGAAGAGCGGCTCCGCCGAGGTCTACCTCCACGAGATGCCCGGCGGCCAATACACCAACCTCAAGGAGCAGGCCGCCTCCATGGGCGTCGCCCACCGCTGGCCCGAAATCGCCCGCACCTACGCCGAGGTGAACCAGCTCTTCGGCGACATCGTGAAGGTCACGCCGTCGTCGAAGGTCGTCGGCGACATGGCGCTCTTCCTCTTCAGCAAGGGCATCAAACCCGCCGACGTCGTGAACCTCGAGCCCGGCTCCACGCCGTTCCCCGAGAGCGTCATCGACATGATGAGCGGCGGCCTCGGCTGGCCCGAAGGCGGCTGGCCCGAAGGCGTCTCTCTCGCCGTCCTCGGCGAGAAGCGCCACAAGGAGGCCCGCGCCAAATACGAGTCTTCGCTGAAAGGGGTGGGGCGTGTTGTCCCCAACGCGCCGTCCGGCCGAAAGTCCGGCTCTAAGCTCTCAGCTCTCGGCTCTCAGCCCTCACCTGCGTCGTCGGCTCCGGCTCTCGACCTCGACAAAGTCCGCACGGAGTTGTCGGACAAACTCAAGCGCCCCGCCACCGACGACGACCTCTACTCGCACCTGATGTATCCGGCCGTCTTCGCCGACTTCGCGAAGCACGTCGCCACCTATTCGGATGTCTCCGTCCTCCCGACCCCGGCGTTTTTCTACGGTCTGAAGCCCGGCGAG
>JBILLY010000557.1:0-3983 GCA_044375835.1 Opitutaceae bacterium | reverse complement strand
ACGACTGGGGCACCGAAAACGGCGTCGCCGCCGCCGCCAGCGCCGTCGGCGCCTTCGCGCTCCCCGCCGGCTCCCGCGACGCCGCCATCAACGGCACCGGCGTCGGCTCCGGCGGCTACACCATCCAGCTCACCGGCAAGGCCGGCGCCACCGGCAACGCCCTCGTCGAACTCTACGACACCGTCGCCGCCGCCAGCGTAAGCTCCGGCACCGCCCGCTTCACCAACCTCAGCGCCCGCACCTTCGGCGGCACCGGCAACGACACCCTCATCGTCGGCTTCAACGTCTCCGGCACCGGCACCCGCCGCCTCCTCCTCCGCGCCGCCGGCCCCGGCCTCGCCGCCTTCGGTGTCTCGGGCACGATGAGCGACCCCAAACTCGAACTCTACCAAGGCTCCGCCAAGGTCGCCGAAAACGACAACTGGGACGCCGCCACGCTCCCCGCCCAGCAGAGCGTCGGCGCCTTCGCGCTCCCCGCCGGCGGACGCGACGCCGTCCTCGTCGCCACGCTCCAACCCGGCAGCTACACCGCCCAAGTCACCGGCGGCACCACCGGTGTCGTCCTCGTCGAAGCCTACGAACTCCCGTAAGCCCTCCTCGAGCAGCCGACCCGCTGCAGATGTGACATCCGCTGGCTCGACGTAGCCCGCCTCGTGAGAGGCGGGACCGCTTGCCCCTCACTCTCCCGCCGATCCCTGCTCTCCCAAGCCGGCTGCCCCCGGCACCGCGCATGGGATAGCCCGTCACAACCGTGTGGGTCGCTGCACTCGTTTCCCAACTTCCCGATTTCCCAACTTCCCAATTTTTCCGTCCTTCCTTCCCCCGCCCGCCTCCCCCCGAGGCGGGCGTTTTCTTTTCCCACCATCCCTCAATCCCCCTCCGTCACCCATAACCCATAAGCCCATCACCTCTCTCCCTCCCGCTCGCCCGCACAGCGCCCCTCGCCACTCATCACTTATCACTCATCACTCGTCACTCATCACTTCCCCTTCCCAGCCCCAGCTCCGCCCGCACCCGCGGCAGCACGATCCGGTTCCAACCCTCCGCGTTCGGGTGCACGCCGTCCGGCACCAGTTTCTTGAAACCCGCCTCGCCCTCTGTCGCCAGCACCCGGTTCCACGCCACGGAGTGGTCGATCAGCCGCAACCCGCGCGCCCGTGCCGCGTCGCGGTAGATCTGCTGATACGCGTCTTGGTCGCGCCGGTGACTCGGATCACCCGGCGCCTTGCCCACCGCCGGATTCATCACCTGCACGATCACCTCGCACCCCGGCAGCGCCGTCGCGATCCGGTCCAGCATCGTGTCGACGTTGCGGCGCACCGTTTCGAGCGAGAGGTCGAAGCGCGTCACCGCATCGTTGATCGCGAACTCCAACAACACCGCATCCGGTCGCAGCGCCACCACCGCGCGCTCCACGTTGGCCGCGCCCCACCCCGAGTGCTGCCCGCCGCGCGCGCTGTTCGTCAGCTTCACCCGCCCCGGAAACGCCGCTTCCAGCTCCGCCTGCAACCGCGGCACCCACGCCCCGCTCCGGCTCAGGCTCGTGCCGTAGATCACCACGTGCCGCGACTCGCCCGCGCGCAAATCGCGGATAAACCGCGGCACGTCCGCGGCCGCGTCTGCCGCGTCCGCGCGCCCCCCGGCGCCCATCAGGCACCCCAACGCCACCAGCGCCCCCACGAAGCAACGCACACTTGTAATCATAGTAAAAAAGTCGCAGCCCCCGCCGTGAACTCAGCTCTCAGCTCTCAGCTCTCAGCTCTCAGCTCTCAGCTCTCAGCTCTCAGCTCTCAGCTCTCAGCTCTCAGCTCTCAGCTCTCAGCTCTCAGCTCAAAAACTCACCGTATACGTCGTGCTCGTCTCCCGCCCGCGCCCGAGCTTGTTCGACGGGTTGAGGTAGAATTTGTCGAAGACGTTGTTGCCGTTGAGCGCGACCGAGTGGCGGTAGCGCCCCTGTTTCCAGCCGTAGCTGACAAACGCGTTCACCAGCTGATACGGGCTGTGAAACTCCCGCCGCCGCGTCGCCGTCGCCGCGCTCACCAGCGTGCCGCCCGTGTAGGTCCAGCTCGCCCCCGCCCGCGCGCCCTTCAACACCCCGTGCAGAAACGAATACCGCACCACCGCCGACGCCGTCTTGTCCGCCACCAGCGTCAGCCGGTCGCCGACCAGCGCCGCGGTCTCGTGCTTCCGGATCTCCGCATCCACGTAGCCCAGCGTGCCGAGCACCGTCAGCGCCGGCGTCAGCCGCGCCGAGAAACTCAGGTCAGCCCCCCGTGCCCGCTCCTGGCCCTGCCCGAGAAACTGCGGCACGCCGGCCGCCGACACCCCCGCGATGTAGTCCGGATTCGGCGTCGCGATGTTGTCCTTCGTCACCTCGAACGCCGCGAACGTATACGCGAAACGCTCGCCGCCGAAGACGCCCTTGAATCCCGCCTCCGGCCCGCGCCCGCGCTCCGGCGCCTGGATGCGGCCCGTGCCGCCGTCGACCGCCACGCCCGTGTTGAGCGACGTGCTGTAGTTCGCAAACGCCACCAGCCCGTCGCCCGCGAGGCGCAGGTTCGCCCCCGTGCTGAAGGTGTCCTTCGCGTGCGCCCCGTAGCCTTTGCGGAAATTCGCCGCCGCCAGATCGTCGACCAGCGCGCTCACGTAGTTGTGCCGCGCGCTCGCCATCGCGATCAGCCGCCCGCCGCCGAGCGTCGCGCGGTAGCTCGCCATCACCCCTTTCACGAAGAACCGCCGCACCTGCAGATTCGTGAAGCGCGTCACGCGCCCGAGGTCCGCCGGCGTCCAGTCCGGCGCGCGCGGATCGAGGTAGCGCATCGAGTCGCGCAAGAGCGCAGGGTTCGCGATGTCCGCCGTGCTGTATTGCAGGTTCTGGTTCTCGAACCGCTGCCGGTAGTAGTCGCCCGCCAGCAGCACCTGCTGCGGCACGCCGGCACCGCGGAAGCGCCCGAGCAGATCCACCTGCACGGCCTGTCCCCGGTCGTATTGGTTTTGCCGGAAGGGCGTGCGCGAGGTCAGCCGGCCCGTCTCCGGCACGTAGTTGAGGCCCGACGACCAGCGGTCCTGGTGGAACTCCTTCCAGACGAGTTCGTAGTTCACCCGCGCGCTCCACGCCGGGCCGAAGCGGTGCTCGACCCGCACGTTGGCGCCGTCGTAGTCGCGCACATAGCGGTCGTTCGGCCCCATCTGGTTGAAGCGGATCAGCGGCAGATAAACGCTGCTCACCACGCCGCCCGTGCGCACCAGCGGATTGGCGCCGCTCTGGCGCGAGCCCGTCAGCAGCCCCACCGCTCCCGTGCCGCGGTTCGAGGTCGTGCGCGATTGCTCCCAATACGCCGTCACCGAGGTGTCCGCCGAGAACTTGTAGGCGAAGGTCGCCGTGTAGATTTTCCGCCGGCTGTAGACGTGCTCAAGGTCGGTCTTGTTCGCGCGGTAGCCCGCCGTGAACAGGTAGAACAACTTCCGGCCCACGAGCGGTCCCGTCGACTCGAGGTCCGCCCGCACGGAATCGTAGTTTCCGCTCGTGAGCGTGAGCCGGTGACCCGGCGTCTCCTTCGGCCGCTTCGAGATGTAGTTCACGATCCCGCCCGGCTCGGTCTGGCCGTAAAGCGAGGACTGCGGTCCCTTGATCACCTCGACCTGCGCGATGTTCGTCGGGTCGGCCGGGCTCGTGCGCGAGAGGCCGTCGCGCATCTGCAGCGGCTCGAAGCCCCGCAGCCGGTTGCCGCCGCCCGTGCCGCTGTCGGGATCGCGCGAGGTGAAATTCGACGCGAAGCGCAGCATCTCGTCCTGGTCCAGCAGCCGGAAATCCTCGGTGAACTCCTTCGTCAGCACCTCCACCCCGTAGGGCAGCTCGAGGATTTTCGCCCCCGTGCGCGTGCCGCTGATCGCCTCCGCCGCCACGTAGTCGTCGAGGTGACGCGAGGTGTTGACGGTGAATTCCGGCAGCACCGTCGTGCTGCTCGCCGGCGGCGCGGGCG
>JBILLY010000556.1:0-3985 GCA_044375835.1 Opitutaceae bacterium | reverse complement strand
ACCCCTCCGTCCGCGCGGCCTCGCGCCTCGTTGCCGCGCTCGCGTTGCCGTTTTGCCTCGGCGCCCAAACACCCCGGAGCGGCGTCGCGGACGCGACGGACGAGACCGTCTCGTTGCCGGCCTTCCGCGTCGAAACCAACCGCGACAACGCCTACCTCGCCACCGAGACCACCTCCGGCACGCGCACCGCCGCGAAGCTCATCGACCTGCCGTTCTCGGTGCAGTCGCTGCCGAGCGAGTTCTTCAACGACTTCATGCTTTTCGATTTCGACGAACTCAACGGCTACGTGAGCAACGTGAAGCCCGCCGATTCCGCCGGCGCGGGCAACGGCGGCTCCCGCCTCCGCGGCTTCGGCATGCCGCAATTCCGCAACGGCTTCTCGATCATCCAGCAGCCCGACTCCAACAACGTCGACCGCGTCGAGATCCTCAAGGGGCCCTCCGCCGGCATCTACGGCGCCACCGCGCCCGGCGGCGTGATCAATTTCATCACGAAGAAGCCGAAGGCGCGCCGCGAGTCGTCGCTGGATTTCATCGGCGGCGACCACAACTACAAGCGCGTCAACGCCAGCACCACCGGCCCGCTCGCCAAGAACCTGTTCTACCGCGTCGACGGCACCTACTACGATTTCAACCGCCCCACCGACTGGTGGTATAACCGCACCCTCGACATCAGCGCCGGCCTCACGTGGAAGCTCACGCCCGACACGACGCTGAGCGCCGAGTTCGCGTTCACGCAGCGCAACGCCAACCCCTTCGTCGTTTTCACCCGCTGGGTTGATCGCAGCAACCGCACCCAGGGCCTCGTCTACTCGATCCCGGAGGAACAATACCCCGGGCTCGGCGAGCGGCTCACGCGCTTCAACCAAGCCGGGCCCTACAACCGCTACCAACGCTACAACAACTCGAGCTACCTCACCTTCCAGCACCGCTTCAATCCCGTGTGGTCCGTGCAGGCCAACCTCTCCCACACCAACCGCCATTTCCGCCGCGCCGGTCCGACCACGCTCGGCAACTGGAGCCTCGTCACCAACAACTGGACGGGCACGCGCTCGATGTTCCACCAGCGGTTCAACTACGAGCAGGACGGCGCGCAGGTGGACTTCGCCGGCAAGTTCCGCACCGCCGGCGGCGTCGCGCACCAGTCGCACGTCGGCTTCGACTGGATCTACCTCGGCCAAAAAATGAAATCGTGGCAGCTCACCAACGCCGCCGCGCTCGCCGCGGGCCTCCCCGCCGGCACCAGCCTCGCCGCCTGGCAGCGGCCCAATCCCTACGACAACGCCTTCCTCGTGCGGGCCGGCCAGCCGCTCTTCTCCGACGCGTGGCCCATGGTCGACGCTTCCACCAACAACCTCTACCTGCAGTCGCTCGGTGCGTTCTACAACCACATGGTCACGTCGCGCGACGAGCGGTGGGTCGCCATGGCCACCGTGCGCGCCGACTCCTACGACCAGCAGCGTCAGCAGCCGCTCAGCCCGCGCGCCACGCTGCGCGAGGCGGAGGCGCGCGAGAAATATTTCACCTGGAGCACGGGCGTCAGCTACAAGCTCGCCGGCCAGCGGCTCGTCGCCTACGGCAGCTACGGCACCTCGTTCGATCCGAATCCCTCGGTCGACGTCAACACCGGCGACATCTACGGCAACACCGAGGCCCGCGGCGGCGAGGTCGGGTTCAAGGGCATCTTGCTCGGCGGCGGTTTCTCCTATTCCGCGGCGGCGTTCACCGTGCGGCAGGAAAACGAAACCACGGCCAATCCCGAAAACCCCGGCGGCGCCAATCCCACGCTGCCCGCGCTCGTCCCCGGCGGCAGCACGCGCTCACGCGGGATCGGCATCGATGTGAGCGGCAAGCTGACGAAGAACCTCTCGCTCATCGGCAACATGGGCTGGCTCGACGTCCGCACCGTGCAGAACCGCGCCGCGCCCGCCACCGTCGGCCAGCGCGTGGCCAACAGCGGCCCCGCGCGCAAGGGCAGCGTCGCCGCGACGTATGCGTTTTCCCGCGGCCGGCTGAGCGGCTTCCGCTGCGGCCTCACCTACTACTACTCGACGGAAAACGTCCGCATCTACGGCACCGCGACTTCCTCCACCGTCTATCTTCCCGCCAACAGTTACTGGGGCGGCATGATGGCCTACTCGTGGAAAGTCGCCGGCAACCGGACGATGTCGCTCCACCTCGCCGCGACGGATTTGTTCAGCCAGCAGGTTCTCACCGACAACGCTTTCTGGCCCGCCGGGCTCCAGTGGAAGCTGAGCACCGGGCTGCGCTTCTGAGCGGGCGCGACTACCCGCGCTTCCCCGCGAGGCCGAGGTCCTCGTAGATCGCCGCGGTGATCTCGCGCACGCGCGCCGCGTGGTCGGCCTGCTTGGGCCGGCCGTTGCACACGAACGCGGCGACCACGCGTTTCTCCGGATCGCAGAACGCGAGCGACGACAGCGAGCCGCCGTGGCCGAAGGTCTGGTCCGAGCAATGCACGCCGCCGACGGCGCGCTGCCGGCTGAGGCCGAGGCCCCAGGCCGCGGCATTGCCCTTCGCCTTGAAGTTCGGCGCGTCGGGTCGGTGCACTTTCGTGAATTCCGCCACGGTCTTCGCCGCGAGCACGCGTTTCCCCGCCCACTCGCCGCGGCCCAACATCATCTCGTAGAAACGCGCCAGCTCGCGCATCGGCCCGTGGCCGTTGCCGCCGGGCACGCATTGCGTCGCCCAGCCCTGCACACCGATGTGGTTGTAGTGTTCCGCCGGCTCGGGCTTCGCGCCGTCCGTGTTCATCATCGTGCCCATCCGGTCGCCGTAGCCGCGGAACACGTCCGCCGGCATGCCGACCCAGCTGTCCTTCATCCCGAGCGGCTCGAAGAGTTCCTGCCGGATGTAGCGCTCGAACGGCATCCCGCTCACCCGCGCCACGACTTCACCGAGGATCTGCATGCCCGACGTCGGGTGATACTGCGCATGGCGGCCGATCTCCCAGCCCTCCTCGGGCTTGGCGGCGCAGATCGCCGCGATGACCTCGGCCCACGGGCGGCGGAAGCGCACCGCGAGATCGGCGTTGGGAAACCCGCTCGTGTGCGTGAGCACGTGGCGCAGCGTGATCTTGTCTTTGCCGTGCTGGGCAAACTCCGGGATGTAGGTGGCGACGGGCGCGTCGAGCTGCACGCGGCCGCGTTCCCAGCACTGGCCGACGCACAGCGACGTCAGCGGCTTGGTCGAGGAATACCACGTCATCAGCGTGTCCGCGGTCATCGGCACGCCGGGCTTGGCCTCGCCCACGCCGAAGTCCGCGACGGTCTTTCCGTCGCGCGCCACGTAGAGCTGCGCCCCGAGGTGCAGTCCGCGCTCCATGCCGCGCAGGAGCACGGCGCGCGTCTTCGGCAGCGGATCCATGGGCGCCGCGCGCAGGCGGCGCGGGGACGCGGCCAGCGCGGCCGCACCGACGGCCGAGAACAGGATGAAACGACGTCGCGAAACCGGGGTAGGGGTCATAGCGCCGCGAGTTGGCCGGGTCGCGCGCCGGGCGGCAACTCACTTTGCGATCGTGCGCGCGTCGATGCCTTTGCCCAACACGAAGGTCTGGCCCACGGCACCCACCACGCACCGCGCGCGGTCGAGGCCGAGGAGATCGCGCAGGCGCCACACCGTCTCGATGCCCGTGCAGTGGGCGCCGATGATGTGATCCACCCCCGGCTCGCGCAACCGGTCCGCCGTCCACGCGAGCGTCTCCTCGCTCGCGCGAAAAAGATGCACGCCGCCGATGAGGGCGTGCACCCGCGCGGGGCGCACCGTCGCACGCGCGTGCTCCACGATGTTGACGACGCCGGCGTGTCCGCAGCCGGTCACGATCACGAGGCCGGCCGCGGTGTCGACGACGAGCGCCATGTCTTCGGGCAACGTGTCTTCGCGCTCCCCCGTCGCGGTGCGGATCCGGGTGTTGCCGCTCCAGTTGCGCTCGGGATGGCGGCGCGGCACGGGGCCGGTCAGCCAGACA
>JBILLY010000555.1:0-3992 GCA_044375835.1 Opitutaceae bacterium | reverse complement strand
GCAGATAGTCGGCGCAGCGGCGCGTGCCTTTCGCGGCCAGCGCTTCCACCGTGTGCTCGGCGATCCCGAGCAGCGCGGCGATTTCCTTCTGGGAGTAGCCTTTGATTTTGCGGAGGAGGAGCACTTCGCGGCAGCGTTCGGGGAGCGCGTGGATCGCCTCGGTCAGCAGCGCCAGTTCCTGGTTGCGGCAAACCGTTTCGACCACGTCGTTCTCCTCCACCAAGACGGCGCACTCCGCGTTTTCCGTTATGGGCACCAGCTCCGCGCGGCCTTTTCGCGCGATAAAATCCCGCACCGCGTTGCGCGCGATCGCGAACAACAGCGGCTTCGGCGACCGCACCGTGCCCGTCGTTTTCGCCCGCAGCATCCGCGCGAAACAGTCCTGCACGAGGTCGTCCACGTCCGCCAGCGACGGCAACGACTGCCGCAGATACGACCGCAACGGCGGCTCGTGCGGCAGCACTTCCTCGGCAAACCAGCGCGACTGGTCGCAAAATGTCAGGGGTGGTTCGGTCGGGGCGTTCACGCGCAGCAAGCGTCGCGCGCAGAAGTGCCGCCCGCCCGCCCGTTGTCGAATCGAAACTCGCCGCCGCCCCCGCGCGACCGCGGCGATGCGACCCGCCCCGCCCGCCGCCGCACAGGTCGCCGCCGCGATGCAGACCAACGTCCGGGTCGACGCCCTCCCGGACATCCACGCGGCCAACCTACCCTCCCCCCACCCGCCCCGCGGCCGACTCCTGGGTTCGTGCTTCCAACGCCAACTCTCAGCTCTCAGCTATCGACTCTCACCTTGTTCGCTACGGCTTCGCCGCCACCTCCGCCGCGCCCGCGAGCACCGGCTTCTCCGCATAGAGTTTGAAGTCGTCGAAATTGAGGTGTCCCCAGGCCCCGCCCGCCTGTTCGTCGACGACCCTCACCGCCAACTCGCGCCCCGCCACCGCCCGCAAGTCCACGATCACCGGCGCCATCGTCTCCGTGTTCTTCGTCGCCGGCACGAGCCGGCGCACGTCGACGCCGGACACCTTCGCGACCACCGCGCCGCTCGCCGCGTCGATCAACTCGACGCGCGTCGTCTCGAACGCCCCCGCGGCCAGCACAAACGCCGCCCACGGCCGTGTCGCCCGAAACGCCGCGCTCGTCAGCGTCCCCGTCGCGCCGTCGCCGAGTCCGTTTTCAAAGGTCCCGATCCAGTGCTTGCCGACGTGCCCGCTCGTCATCGGCGCCCGCCGGGCGAGCACCGCGTCGCCCGTCACCAACGCTTTCGCCACCGCCGCCCCCGTCGCCGTCCAATCGCGCAGGTCGCCGCTTTCAAAGTCCGTGTTCAACGCCCGCCCGTCCTTCCCGGCCGGCCGCTCCCCGCCGGGCACGCGCGGCGGATTCACCGCGCTCGCCGCGTTCGACTTGGCCACATCCGCCGCCCGCGGCGTGTGCACGATCACATCGCGCGGCGACAGCGACGTCCGCTCCGCGTCGGGATACAACAGCGCCGGCTGAGCGCGTCGCCACTCCGCGGCGCTCACCGCATGCGCCTGGTTCGTGAACACAAAACCGCCCTTCTTGTTGCCGATGACGATATCCGGCCGCCCGTCGCCGTTCACGTCGCCGAGCCCGATCTGCCGGCCCACGCCCGAGTCGTCGTCGATCACGTGCGGCACCCAATCCACCTTCCCGTCCGCCCCGCGCGTCAGGCGAAACCACATCAGCAGCGCCGGCGCGTTGGCCTCCGGCGCACCCGTCGGCCCGTGCGCCCAGAAGCACTTGCCGGTCACGAGGTCCTTCAGCCCGTCGCCGTCGATATCCACGAGTTCGACCGCGTGCAGTTCGGAGAACGTCACGCCGTAGCGGTTCTCGCGCGGCTCTTTGTTCATGAAGACATGCGGCTTGAAACTCAGCTCGCCGCCCGGCCCGCGCTCCGCCAGCTGCTCGTGCCAGGCCAGCCCGTAGCCGTGCGCCGCCAACGCCGTCACCACGTCCGTGCGCCCGTCGCCGTTCACGTCGTAGGCAAACAGCTGCGCCGCCGCCGGCGCGAAGAACGCCTTGTGCAGCCGCCACGCCGGCGCCCCCGCCAGCGACGCCGGCTGCTCGACCCATCCGTCCTTGAAGAGCACGTCGAGCCGCCCGTCGCCGTTCAGGTCGCCCACCCCGAGGCCGTGCGTGTAGCGCTGCCAGTTTCCGCCCGTCGAGATTGCCGTGAATTTCCACTTCGCGCCCGGATTCGCGGGATCCGGCGTCGCGTAGCCGAATTCGCCGCCGTTCACGCACACGATCTCGGGCCGCCCGTCGCCGGTCAGATCGACGAAGGTCGGCGACTCGTTGTCGACCTCGTCGAGCACCGTCTGCCGCGTCCAGTGCCGCGCCTCGCCGCGCGGATTCACATACAGATACGCCGGCGTGTGCGGCAGCCCGTAGGTCAGCACGTCGTTCCAGCCGTCGCCGTCGAAGTCGTGCACAAACGCGAAGAAATTGTCCGTCGCATAGGCGTTCTTCTTCCCAAACGCACCCTCCCAACCGGGAAAGGTCCGCTCCGTCCCGTCGTCCTCTTTCACCGTCGTCTTCTTCGCCGGCGCATAGAGTTCCCGACGCACCTTGAACTCCGGCCCCTCCCACCAATACGGCCCGTAGACTGCGTCCGGTTTGCCGTCGCGATTCAGGTCGCCCAACGCCGCGCCCTCGCTCCAGTAGTAACGCTCGAGGTGCTGTTTCTTGAAGGTATGCAGCGTCGGCTCCGCGGCGCGGGACACCGCGGCGAGCCCGACCGCCACTGCGAGGGGGAGCAGTTTCGAGGTCATCGCCCGGCACGCTGGCGCCCCGCCCCCTCGCTGACAAGCCGCGCGCCCGGCCCAGCCTGCGTCGCGCGCCTGGCCCCATCGTCCCGTGCCGCACAGCTCGGCCCCGCGTGGCCCCGCTCCGCCCCGCTCGACCATCTACACCGGCAGCGGAGCCCACTACTCGGTTCGCCCTGCGCCTCCTCCACCCCACGCTGCTGTTTCTGCTGTCAGCCGTCGCCGCCATCGCCGCGCCCGCCCCGCGCGCCGCCGTCACCATTTCAGGTGAGAAATTCCTGATCAACGGCCACCCCACCTACGCCGGCCGCACCTGGTGCGGCGTCTCCATCGAGGGCATGCCTATGAACTCGCGCAGGGCACAGGGCACCTTCGACTACCTCAACCCCGCGACCCGCGCGCGCTGGAACTACCCCGACGGCCGCCCCTGGGACGCCGACCGCAACACCCGCGAGTTCATCGCGGCCATGCCCGAGTGGAAACGCCACGGCCTCCTCGCCTTCACCCTCAACCTCCAGGGAGGCAGCCCCGAGGGCTACTCGCAGCACCAGCCGTGGCAAAACTCCGCCCTCGCCGCCGACGGCTCCCTCCGCCCCGATTTCATGGCGCGCTCCGCCCGCGTCCTCGATCACGCCGACGAACTCGGCATGGTCGTGATTCTCGGCATCTTCTATTTCGGCCACGACGAGCGCGTGCAGGACGAGGCCGCCGTGATCCGCGCCGTGGACAACACCGTCGACGGGGTGCTGCAGCGCGGCGACCGCCACGTCGTGATCGAGGTCAACAACGAGTGCGACGTGAATGAATACGACCACGAGATCCTCAAGCCCGCCCGCGTCCACGAACTTATCGAACGCGTCCACGCCCGCACCCGCGAAGGTCGCCGCCTGCTCGTCGGCACCAGCTACAGCGGCGGCCGCGTGCCCGACGACAACGTGATCAAGGTCTCCGACTTCATCTTGATCCACGGCAACGGCGTGAAGGACCCCGCGCGGATCACCCGCATGGTCGAACAGACGCGGCAGAAGCCCGCGTGGCGACCGATGCCGATTCTGTTCAACGAGGACGACCACTTCGACTTCGACAAGCCCGTGAACAACTTTGCCAACGCCGTGCGCGCCGGCGCCTCCTGGGGCTATTTCGATTTCCGGATGAAGGGCGAGGGTTTCGTCGACGGCTACCAGAGCGTGCCGGTCGACTGGGGCATCA
>JBILLY010000019.1:0-15900 GCA_044375835.1 Opitutaceae bacterium | reverse complement strand
TTCGCTCGCCCTTGCCGGCGCCGGCGTCGCCGCCGGCCTCGTCGCCCTCCACGGCCAGACCGCCCCGCCGCCGGCCGCCCCGCCCGCCGCCCGGGAGGAGGCCGTCCGGCTCTCCGCCTTCGAGGTGACCACGTCCAAAGACATCGGCTACCAGTCCACCAACGCCGCCGAGGTCACCCGCATGAACACCGCCATCGCCGATATCCCGATGAACGTGACCGTGCTCAACCAGGCGTTCATCGAGGACACCATGGCCCGCACCACCGAGGACGTGCTCGAATACGTCCCGGGCTTCGTCCCCACCTCCAACAACGACTCGTGGACCGTCCGCGGCTTCGCCAACGCCAACACGAAATTCCTCAACGGCTTTCTCCAGCAGGAGAGCATCGGCACCGTCTCCGTCGCCAATGTCGAGCGCGTCGAGGTGCTCAAGGGCCCCGCCGCCGTCCTCTTCGGCCAAGGCGGGTTCGCCGCCACGGTGAACCGCGTGACCAAGCGCCCGCGCGACCAGGCCGCGACCTCCGTCCGCGGCAGCATCGGCCCGCTTGACTCCTGGCGCGCCGAGCTCGACACCACCGGCCCCCTCGGCCGCAAGGGCTCGCCGTTCGCCTTCCGGCTCACCGGCGTCTGGGACGACGGGGAGTATTACCGCAAAGTCTCCCACGCGGAGAAGGCATTCTCGTCCGCCGTCTCGTGGCAGCTCGCGCCGTCCACCCGCCTCACCGTCGAACAACTCTACGTCGAGGAAACCGACGGCGGCGCCGTCTGGCGCCAGCCGATGTTCCGCGGCGACCCGCGCGGCTTCCGGCTCGCCGACGGCACGTATCTGGAATCCGGCGACAACCGCCAGGGCTTCTCCGCGCCCGGCGACATCCGCGTCTGGAAGCGCGGTTTCGCCATGGCCGACCTCCAGCACGCCTTCGACCGCCGCGTCCAGCTGCGCGTGCAGTTCGCCCACGACGTGAAGGACCAGCTCTACGACGAGACCCAACCCGAGCAGGGCTCGCTCACGATCCTGAAGGACGCCGTGCTCATGCCCAAACGCTGGCGCGTCCGCCTCCAGGACGTCGAGAATCTGCGCCTCCGCTCCGAACTCCTCGCCACCTTTCGGACCGGCCCCGCCAGCCACCGCGGCCTGCTCGGTTTCAGTTGGGACGACTCCGACGGCATCGTCTGGAACCGCGACGGCATCTACAACCGCGGCGGCCTCGCCGCCACCGCCGTCGCGCTCAACCAGCGTTTCCCCGCGGCCAGCGTCGGCGCCCGTTTCAACCAGTTTCCCAATCTCAGCTACGCCGACTTCCTCGTCGATGTCCGCCGCGCCGGGTTCAACCCGTTCATGATCCCGCCGATCAACGTCATGAACCCCGCGCTCTCGCCCGCCGTGCCGGCCAAGGCCGACCGCCCGCCCTTGCCGATCGGCTCGCGGTTCCACGACACGACCGTGAATCGCGAGGTCTACGTCGCCGACGTCGTCTCGTTTTTCGAAGAGCGCCTCTTCGTCACCGGCGGTCTGCGGCACACGCGCACCGACGACGGGCGCTTCAACACCACCACCAACGTCCGCACCTTCGACAACGACGCCAAGTCCACCACCTACAGCACCGGCATCGTCTGGCACCTCAACCGCGCGAAATCCCTCACCGCCTACGCCAACGCCAACAGCTCCTTCGTCCCCGAATTCCAACGCCAGCCCGACGGCGACGCCCTCAAGCCCCAGGAGGGCAACCAGCTCGAAGCCGGCCTGCGCTTCAGCCTCGCCGCCGACCGCATCCAGGGCCTCGTCGCCGTCTACGAGATCCAGCAGGAAAACGTGACGCGCCCCGACCCGAACCGCGTCGACTGGTTCATCCAGGACGACGGCACCCGCTCCCGCGGCGCCGAGCTCAGTCTCAACGCCCGCCTCACCGAGGGCTGGTCCGTGATGGGCGGCTACTCCTACAACGACTCGCGCGACACCCGGACCCGCGTGCGCTCGATCTACGCGCCCTACCACATGTTCACCGCGTTCAACAAATACGCCTTCCGCCGCGGCGCGCTCCGCGGCCTCGATGTCTCCCTCGGTTCGATCTTCCTCGGCGAGCGCCCCATCGACCCGACCCCGATCACCACGCTCGGCGGTCTCGCCAACACCCCCATCTGGACCATGCCCGCCGAGTGGCGCTTCGACGTCGTCCTGCGCTACGCGCTACGCCTCCCGGGGCGCGTGAACTACGTCCTCGGCGCCAAGCTGCAGAACGCCCTCGACAACCAGGACATCTTCAAACTCGCCGACACCAACTCCGTCCAGCGCCAGCCCGGCCGCACCCTCCAGCTCAGCGTCTCGGCCAAGTTCTGATGGCCCGTCGTTCCCATATTGTCCCCGGTGCCCGGGCGCGCGGGCTGCGATTCCCACGAAGTTCCACCCCATGATACCCCGCTCTTTTTTCCGCCGCGCCGTCGCCGCGTTCGGCGCCGCGCTCTGCGGCGCGTCGCTGTTCTGCGCCGCTGCCCCGAGCCCCAACATCCTCCTGGTCGTCTCCGAGGACAACGGCCCCGAACTCGGCTGCTACGGCGACCGCCACGCCCGCACGCCGCACCTCGACCGCCTCGCCGCCGAGGGCGTGCGCCTCACGCGCGCCTACGTCACCCAGGCCGGCTGCAGCCAGTCGCGCTCCAGCATCATGACCGGCCTCTACCCGCACCAGAACGGCCAGCTCGGCCTAGCGACCTGGGGCTTCCGGCTGTATCGCGCCGACACCCCGAATCTCCCGCGCAACCTCAAGGCCGTCGGCTACCGCACCGGCATCATCGGCAAACTCCACCTCAACCCCGAGTCCGCGTTTCCCTTCGACTTCGCCGAGATTCCCCAGGGGAACTTCGCCCGCCGCAATCTCCCCGACTACACGAAACACGCCGAGACTTTCATGCGGGCCGGCGACGCCCCGTTCTTCCTCAGCGTCAATTTCCCCGACGCCCACCAGCCCTTCACCCGCCAGGTCGACGGCCTCCCCGCGCAACCTCTCGCTCCCGGCGACGTGCCGCCGATGGCCTACATGGGCGTCGACACCCCCGACCTCCGCGCCCAGGTCGCCGACTACTACAACTGCATCAGCCGGCTCGATACGCTCGTCGGCGATCTGCTCGCCGCCCTCGAGCGCACCGGCAAGGCCCGCGACACGCTCGTGATCTACCTCGGCGACCACGGCGCCGACCTGCTGCGCGGCAAACGCACCTGCTACGAGGGCGGCGTCCGCATCCCGCTGCTCCTGCGCTGGCCCGCCGGCGCCAAACCCGGCCAGGTGCGCGACGAACTCGTCTCCACCGTCGACCTCTTCCCCACCATTCTCGCCCTCGCCGGTGCCGCCCCGGTCGCCGGGCTCGCCGGCCGCTCGCTCGAGCCGCTCCTGCGCGGCGAACGCCCCGCGTGGCGCCCGCACCTCTTCACCGAATTCCACACTCACGCCGCCAAGGCCAACTTCTGGCCGCAGCGCACCGTGCGCGACGAACGCTTCAAACTCATCGAGAACCTCCTCCCCGGCGAAACCAACCCCGGCTACGCCTTCACGATGGACGGCCACATCGAGGCCGATGTGCGCGCCGCCGTCCGCGCCGCCTCCCCCGAGGTCCGCGCCGCCTACGCCCGCATGGAGCGGCCGCCGCAGTGGGAACTCTACGACCTCGCGGCCGATCCCCACGAGTTCCGCGACCTCGCCTCCGATCCCGCCCACGCCGCCACGCTCGCGCACCTCCAGCGCACGCTCGCCGACTGGCGCCGCGACACCGCCGACCCCTTGCTCAAACCCGAAAACCTCGCCCGCCTCAAAGCCGAGGTCACCGCCGCCTCCAAGGCCGACGCCCGCGAAAACTCGTGGCTCTATCCCTACTATTTCTTCGGCCAGGAACCGCCGCCCGCCGGCCCCGCCGAACCCCAGGGCCGCAAGAAACGGAAAAACCAATGAGCCGCACCGCTTTGCTTCCGCTCCTCCGCGCCGCCGTCCTCGCCCTCGTCGCCGGCGTCGCGCCCACGGCGTCCGCCGCCACCCCGCCCTCCCGGCCCACCGTCCTCATGATCGCCGTCGACGATCTCAACGACTGGGTCGGCTACCTCGGCGGCCACCCCGACGTGAAGACGCCGCACCTCGATCGCCTCGCCGCCCGCGCCCTCGCGTTCACCAACGCCCACTGCCCCGCCCCCGTCTGCAATCCGTCCCGCGTCGCCATTCTCACCGGCAAGCTTCCCTCGACCACCGGCATCTACGGCAACGACGCCCGCTGGCACGAGATCATGCCCGGCGTCGCCTCGCTCCCCGGCCACTTCAAGGCCCACGGCTACCACGTCGCCGGCGGCGGCAAGGTCAACCACCACACTCCGGGCTTCAACCGCCTCGGCGACTGGCACGCTTACTTCGACCAGATCTTCGACAGCCATTTCCAGACCGCCCACGCGCGCGGCGACGACACCTCGCGCTGGACCTGGCCCGCCGGCTTCCCGCTCAACGGCCTGCCCGCCGTCAAGGCCCTCGCCCGCCCCCCGCAGAACGCCAACGAGTTCGACTGGGGCCCGTGGGACGCCCGCGACGAACAGATGGGCGATGGCCAGCTCGTCGAGTGGATCGCCAAGTTTCTCGCCGCCCCGCCCGCCCAACCGTTCTTCCTCGCCGCCGGCATCTACCGGCCGCACCTGCCGTTCTACGCCCCGCGGAAATACTTCGACCTGTATCCGCCGGAGAAGATCACCCTGCCGCCGGTCAAGGCCGACGACCTCGACGACCTCCCCGCGGGCGGCCAGCGCATGGCCGCCGATCGTCGCGGCGACCTCGAACTCGTCCGCGCCGCCGGCCAATACCGCGAGATCCTCCAAGCCTACCTCGCCAGCGTCACGTTCTGCGATGCGCTCGTCGGCCGCCTGCTCGACGCGCTCGAGCGCAGCCCCGCCGCGCGCAACACCATCGTCGTCCTCTGGTCCGACCACGGCTGGCACCTCGGCGAGAAAAACCACCTGCACAAGTTCACCCTCTGGGAGCGCTCCACCCGCGTGCCCTTCCTCATCCTCGCCCCGGGCGTCACCCGCGCCGGCAGCCGCACCGCGCGTCCCGTCGGCCTCGTCGATCTCTTCCCCACGCTCGCCGAACTCTGCGGCCTCCCGCCCGTCGCCGGCCTGGACGGCCAGTCGCTCGTTCCGCTCCTGCGCGATCCGACGCGCGCCTGGGACCGCCCCGCGCTCACCACGCACGGCGCCGGCAACCACACGCTCCGCAGCGAACGCTGGCGCTACATCCGCTACGCCGACGGCGGCGAGGAACTCTACGATCACCGGAACGACCCGCACGAGTGGACCAACCTCGCCGGCAGCCCCGAGTTCGCGGCGATCAAGGCCGACCTCGCGCAAGCGCTGCCGAAAACCGACGCCGCCCCGGCCGGCGCCAAAAAGAACCGCAAGCGCGACCAGAAAACCCCATGACCTCCGGCACCCTCGTTCTGGTCGCCGCCGCGCTCGCGCTTTCCCCCGCCGCCCCGGCCTTCGCCCAGAAAAAGAAATCGGCCAAGGCCGCGGACTCGTCCGCGCCGGCCGTCGCCGCGTTCAAGGGCGACGTCACCGCCGTCAGCGTCGTCGGCCGCGTCGCGCAGCACCCCACCGCCTGGCGCGTCTGGCAGCCCTTTCTCATCCGCGGCGAGCGTCCCCGCCACCTGCTCGTCGCCTACGGCGCGATGGCCAACGGCAAAAAGGACATGGGCGACATCGTCGCCACGCTCTCCACCGACGACGGCGCCACCTGGGGCCCGCCCGTCCATATCTTCAACCACCAGATCCGGCAGGGCACCGTGCAGTTCGCCTATGCCAACCCCGTGCTCTACCGCGCGCCCGACACCGACGTCGTCTGGTGTTTCGCGATGCGCTGCCCTCTCGCGCAGGAGAACAGCGAGGAGTCGCAGCTTGCCGCCGCGTTCACCGCCGACGGCGGCCGCTCGTGGACGCCGGTCGAGCTGGCGATGCACTACACCGGCCCGCTCATCACCAACGCCGGTATCGTCGAGACCGTCATCGACGGCAGGAAACGCTTCCTCCTGCCCGCGCACCGCAACACCCTCGCCTCGGATCCCCGCGGCTCGCGCGATCACTTCGTGCTGACCAGCTCCACGCTCCTCGAGTGGAAACTCGAGGCGTTCATCCCGCAGCCGGCGGCGCCCCGCGTCTTCCTCCACGAGGGCAACCTCGCCGCCGGCGACGCGCCCGGCGAACTCAAGATCGTCATGCGCACCGCCGACTACGACGAAACGGACAAAACCACCAACCCGCCGCGGGCCTACTCGAGCGTGAGCCGCGACGGCGGCCGCACCTGGAGCACCGCCGCCGCCGAACCCGACCTGCACAACGCCAAGTCGAAGGGCTTCTTCGGCCGCGCCGCCGACGGCACGCACCTCTACGTCTACAACGACGGCCCTGCCCAGCGCGACCGCAGCTGGCCCGGTTTCCCCAACGGCGGCCGCACGTCCCTGCGCTACAAAACCAAGCCCCCCGGCGGCGCATGGAGCGCGGAGAAAACCTTCTACGACGCCGGCACGAAGAATTCCTACCCCACGCTCGTCGAGGTCGCCCCCGGCGAATTCCGCGCCGTGTGGGACAGCGGCGACGCCACCACTCCCCGCACCCACATCCTCTTCGGAAAACTCCAACTCAAGCCATGAGACCGCTGGCCTCCCTGCTCCTCGCCCTCGCGCTCGCGTTTCCCGCGTCGCTCTCCGCCGCGACGCCCGAGCGCATGAACATCGTCCTCTTCCTCATCGACGACCTCGGCTGGCGCGATATCGGCGCCAACGGCAGCACCTACTACCGCACGCCCAACATCGACGCGCTCGCCCGCGACGGCGTGCGCTTCACCGATGCCTACGCCGCCTGTGCCGTCTGCTCGCCCACGCGCGCCGCCATCCTCACCGGCAAATATCCCGCGCGTCTGCTGCTCACCGATTGGCTGCCCTCCGGCCGCTGGGAGCCAAAGGCGAAACTCCGCAGCGCCCGCTTCGTCCGCAGCCTGCCGCTCGAGGAGTTCACCCTCGCCGAGGCGCTGCGCGAGGCCGGCTACCGCACCGCCAACATCGGCAAGTGGCACCTCGGCTCCGAACCGTTCTCGCTGCCCGAGCACCACGGCTTCGACGTCAACATCGGCGGCAACGCCCACGGCGCCCCCGGCAGCTTCTTCTTTCCCTACGCCGGCGACTGGTCCATCCCGACCACCGGCCAGCGTGCGAAATGGAACGTCCTGCCCGACGGCCAACCCGGTGAATATCTCACCGATCGCCTCACGGATGAGGCCGTGAAGTTCATCCGCGCCAACCGCGAGCGGCCCTTCTTCCTCTACTTCCCGCACTACGGCGTGCACACGCCGCTGCAGGCGAAACCCGAGGTCGTCGCGAAATACGAAAAAATCCCGGAGGCGCAGCAGCAGGGCAAACCCGTCTACGCCGCCATGGTCGAGAGCGTCGACGACAGCGTCGGCCGCGTTGTCGCCACCCTCCGCGAACTCGGCCTCGAGCGAAACACCGTGATCGTGTTCACCAGCGACAACGGCGGCTTCTGGAACGCCACCAGCAACGCCCCGCTCCGCGCCAACAAGGGCGCCTACTACGAGGGCGGCATCCGCGTGCCGCTCATCGTGAAGTGGCCCGGCGTCGCCCAGCCCGGCCTCGTCAGCGCCGAGCCCGTCACCAGCCCCGACCTCTACCCCACGCTCCTCGCCGCCGCCGGCCAGCCGCTCCGTCCGCACCAGCACCGCGACGGCCTCGACCTCCGCCCTGTCCTCACGGGCTCGGGCGCGCTCGGCCGCGCCGCGCTCTTCTGGCACTTCCCGCACTACAACGAGCACCCCTCCAGCGTGCCGTCGTCCGTGATCCGCAAGGGCCCGTGGAAACTCATCGAGACCTTCGATCCCGAGGGCGTCGAACTCTTCAACCTCGCCGCCGATCTCTCGGAGCAGACCAACCTCGCCGCCGCCCAGCCCACCGTCACCGCCGACCTCCGCCGCGAACTCGCCGCGTGGCGCACCGCCGTCGGCGCACAGCTGATGGAGCCCAATCCCGACTACGATCCGTCCGTCCAGCGTCGCGAAAAGGGCGCGAAGAAAAAGAAGGCCGCCGCCAATGAGAACTGACCGCCGCTCCGCCTTCCTCCTCGCGTGTGTCGCGCTCGCCTGCCTCGCCGCCCCGCTCGCCGGCGCCGCCACATCGTCCGCGGCAAAACCCAACGTCCTCTTCATCGCCGTCGACGACCTCCGCACCTCGACCGGCGCCTACGGCGATCCGCTCGCGCTCACGCCCCACCTCGACCGGCTCGCCGCCGAATCGCGCCGCTTCGAGCGCGCCTACACCATGCAGGCCGTCTGCGGCCCCGCGCGCACCGCGATGCTCACCGGCCGGCTGCCCGACCACAACCGCTCCTGGCACAACCGGAACCTCTTCCGCGCCACCAACCCCGACACCGTCACGCTGCCGCAGCTGTTCAAAAACCACGGCTACCACACGCAGGCGATGGGCAAGATCTTCAGCGGCGACGAGCGCGAGCTCGACCCCGCGTCCTGGTCCGTCCCCGAGATCCTCAAGCAGGACGGCTGGAAAAACTACGCCCTCCCGCGCGGCGACGCCCCCGGCAAGCAGGCACCCTACGAGGCCGCCGACGTGCCCGATGACGGCTACTCCGACGGCAAGCTCGCGCAGCTCGCCGTCGACACGCTCGGCCGCCTCAAGCAGCAGGCGCAGCCCTTCTTCCTCGCCGTCGGCTTCTTCAAGCCGCACCTGCCGTTCAACGCCCCGAAGAAATACTGGGACCTGCACGATCCGAAGAAATTCGACCTCCCGGGCGAACCGGCGCGCGTGCAGGGCGCGCCCGAGCCCGCTTATCACACGCACCGCGAACTCGGCGGCTACACCGGCATGCCGAAGGACGAGCGCCTCGACGCCGCGCAGACGCGCACGCTGCGCCACGGCTACTACGCGTGCGTGAGCTACGTCGACGCCCAGATCGGCCAGGTGCTCGACGCCCTCCGCCGCCTCGAACTCGACCGCCACACCATCGTCGTCCTCTGGGGCGACCACGGCTACGCGCTCGGCGACGCCGGCCGCTGGTGCAAAGGCACCAACTGGGACCTCGACACCCGTGTGCCGCTCATGATCCGCACGCCCGGCCTCGCCCAGCCCGGCCGCCCCGCGGCCGGCATCGTCGAATACGTCGACGTCTATCCGACGCTCGCCGAACTCGCCGGTCTGCCTGCGCCGTCCTACCTCGCCGGCCGCAGCCTCGTGCCGTTGCTGCAGGATCCCGCCCGCCCCGGCCGCGACTTTGCCCTCAGCCAGTTCTCCCGACCGTTCAACGCCGGCGCGCCCGAGACGATGGGCTACTCGATCCGCACGGCCACGCAGCGCTACACCCGCTGGGTGAACTGGCCCGCGCGCGAAACCATCGCCGAGGAACTCTACGACTACACCCTGCCCGCCAGCGCCGAGCCGCGGTGGACCGCCTTCGTGGAACGCCGCAATCTCATCGACGACCCCGCCGCCTCCGCCGCCCGCGACCGGCTGCGCGGCGTGATGGATCAGGTGCTGCGCGAACGCTCCGTTGTCGCCCCCGAACGACCCTCCGCCGAGGAGCCCCGCGCGAAAAAGAAAAAGCGCACGCCCTAGCTGCCGCCCATCGCTCCCCATTTGTTTCCCGCCGCCCCATGAAAACCACCCCGCGTTTCCGCTCCGTTCCGTTGCTCGCGGTCGCCGCCCTCTCGGCTTCCCTACCTCCGCTCACCGCGCAGACCGCCCCGGCCGCCCCTGCCCCGCGCGCCGCCGCTTCGGGCGAGGCCGTGCAGCTCTCCGCCTTCGAAGTCACCACGTCCAAGGACATCGGCTACCAGTCTTCCAACTCCGCCGAGGTCACGCGCATGAACACCGCCATCGTGGACGTCCCGATGAACGTCACCGTCTTCAACCAGCAGTTCATGGAGGACATCCTCGCGCGCGACACCACCGACGTGCTCGATTACGAGGCGTCGGTCCGCAAGACCACGGAGAACGACGGCTTCCTCGCCCGCGGTTTCGGCAGCGTCTCCGCCAATTTCCTCAACGGCTTCGCCCAACCCGCCGGCTTCGGTTCGCAGTCCGTCGCCAACATCGAGCGCGTCGAAGTCATCAAGGGCCCCGCCGCCGTCCTCTACGGCCAGGGCGGCTACGGCGCCACGATCAACCGCGTGACCAAGCGGCCGCTCGCGCGCCCGCAGTCCACCCTCCGCGCCTCCGTCGGACCGCAGGATTCCTACCGCCTCGCCTACGACACCACCGGCCCCGTCCCGCTCTTCGGCGGCAAGCGTCTGCTCTACCGCCTCAACGTCGAATGGGACGACGCCGAGGTCTACCGCGGCACGCCCAACCAGCGCTTCAACCTCTCGCCCACGCTCGCCTGGAATATCTCCGACCGGACCCAGCTCGTGCTCGAATACACCCGCGACCGCCACGTGCGGCCCGGCGGCTGGGCGTTCCCCATGATGGCGCGCGACTACGACGGCATCGCCGGCGGCGACGGCACCTACCTGCGTTTCGGCGACCGCGACTACAACCACACGTGGCCCGGCGACATCCGCCAAAACACCCGCCAGATCGCCTCCGCCGATGTCCGCCACGTCTTCAACCGCGACTGGCAGTTTCGCTCGCAATTCCAATACAGCGACCGCGACCAGCACCAGATCGAGACGCAGCCGTGGATCGAATCGCTCACCATACTGCGCGATGCCGTGCTCACGCCCCGGTCGTGGCGCGACGTCCCGCGCGGCACGGAAAATTTCCGCACGCGCAACGAACTCGCCGCGAAATTTCGCACCGGCCCCGCGCGCCACCAGGTGCTCGCCGGTCACGCCTGGGATCTCCAATACGACGACAACAAGACCTCCCGCTCCGTGAACAACTACGGCGGCCTCGCCCCCGGCTCCGCCGCCCTCGAGGGCAGCGGCTTCAACACCACGAGCGGCGTCATCTTCAACCGCTTTCCCAACCTCACGCTCGCCCAGTTCATCGCCAATCCGAAGCTCGCCGGCTTCAACCCCAACCTCCTCCTGCCCGCCAACGTCTTCGCCCCCGCCAGCTCGCCCGCCGTGCCCGCGCCCGCCCAGCGGCCCCCGCTCTACCTCGACACCTGGACGCGCAACAAGATCGGCAACCGCGAACTCTATCTCAACGACCTCGTCGCGTTCGCCGACGAGCGCTTCTTCCTCCAGCTCGGCCTCCGCCGCACCTCCACCGACCGCGCGAATCTCAACCGCGTCACCGGCACGTTCCCCAACCGCCGGCTGAATCCCGCCGCCGTCAAGGCCATCGCCTCCGCCGACTCGACGACGCACAGCGTCGGCGCGGTCTGGCACGTCGCCGCCGACAAATCCTGGACGCTCTACGCCAACGCCAACAGCTCCTTCGTCCCCGAATTCCGCACGCAGGCCGACGGCTCCGGGCTCGATCCGGAGGAGGGCAACCAACGCGAGGCCGGCGTGAAGTTCAGCCTGCGCGGCGGTCGTCTCCAGGGCCTCGTGAGCGCCTTCGACATCCGCCAGGAAAACATCTCCGAGGCCGATCCCGCCAACCCCGGCTACTTCCGCCAGGTGCAGGGCCTGCGCAGCACGGGCCTCGAGGTGAACCTCAACTTTCGCCTCACCGACCGCTGGCTCGCCTTCGGCAGCTACACCTACGTCGATGCCCGCGAGGTGCGCACCGGACTCTCGCAGCCGCGCCAGGCCAAGGACGCGTTCACCGTGTTCAACCGCTACACCTTCGATTCCGGCGCGCTCAAGGGCGCCTTCGCGAGCCTCGGCACCATCTACGTCGGCCCGCGCCACAGCGACCGCGGCGCCAATCCGCGCAACGAGCCCACGTGGATCGCGCCCGCGTTCTGGCGCTTCGATGCCATCGCCGGCTACAAGCTGCCCGCCGCCCGCGGCAGCCGCTTCCGCCACGACGTCGCGCTCAAGGTGAAAAACGCACTGAACAACAACCGCATGTTCTTCGTCATCACCCAGGACCGCTACACCCCCGACGCCGGCCGCGAGGTCGAACTCAACCTCACCACCCGGTTCTGAACCCGCCTCCCGGATGAACGTTTTCCCTCGGCGATTTCGCACGCTCGTTGCCCGCGCCGCCCGCTTCACCGTGCGCCCGGCCGCCGCGGCCTGCGCGCTGGCCGCGGCCTGCGGCAGCCCCCCGCCCGCCCGCGCCGCCGCGCCGTTCTTCGAGAAAACGCACCTCTTCGAGGAAAAGACCGACGGCTTCGTCTCCTACCGCATCCCCGGCCTCGTCGTCACCGCCAAGGGCACCGTGCTCGTCTTCTGCGAAGCGCGGAAATACTCCGGCCTCGACTGGGGCGAGATCGAACTCCACTCCCGCCGCAGCACCGACGGCGGCCGCACCTTCGGTCCCGCCCGCCGGATCGCGCACACCGGCCCCCGCCTGCCGCGCAATCCCGCCAACGCCGACCAGCCGCCCGGCAAGGTCATCGGCGAGCCCGGCCAGCAAACCATCAACAACCCCGTCGCCATCGCCGACCGCGACGGCACCGTCCACTTCGTCTACTGCGTCGAATACATGCGCACCTTCTACCAGCGCAGCACCGACGACGGTCTCACGTGGAGCCAGCCCGTCGACATCACCGCCGCCGCCGACCGCTTCCGCCCGGAATGGCCGTGGCGCGTGATCGCGACCGGCCCCTGCCACGGCCTCCAGCTCCGCTCCGGCCGCCTCGTCGTCCCCGTGTGGCTCGCCAAGGCGGAGGGCGGCGCACACGGCAAGGCCGTCGTGGCGACGCTCTTCAGCGACGACCGCGGCACCACTTGGCAACGCGGCGACATCGCGGTTCCCAACACCGCCGTCACGCCCGGCGTGAGCGAGGCCACCGTCGCCCAACTCGGCGACGGCCGCGTGATGCTCCTCGCCCGCAACCACGCCCCGTCCCACCGCAAGGTCGTCGTGTTCAGCCGCGACGGCGCGACCGGCTGGACCCGCCCCGAATTCGCCGAGGCCCTGCCGGAGCCGATCTGCCAGGCGAGCCTCTTCAGCTGCGCCGACCCCGCCGCCCCCGGCCGGACGCTCCTGCTCTTCGCCGGTCCGGATTCGCTCGACCGCGCCGACGGCCAGGCCGCGCCCGGCGCCCGCCGCGACCGGAAAAACCTTTCGGTCAAACTCAGCCGCGACGACGGCCTCACCTGGAGCGCGCCGCGCCCGCTCGAGCCCGGCCCGAGCGCCTACAGCGACCTCGCCGTGCTGCCCGACGGCACGTTCCTCTGCTTCTACGAGAGCGGCCGCCCCGGCGCGACGCGCCCCAACTCCAAGCGCACCGACTGGCCCTACGCCCGCCTCACCCTCGCGCGCTTCAACCTCGCCTGGCTCACCGCCGCGCCCGCCGCCGGCGTCGTGTCGCCCTGAGCCGCGGCCCGCCTCGCCCTTTTCGAATCCCTTGCCATGTCGCCCGCCTCCGTCGCCTTCGGCGGCCTCAACTACGTCACGCTCGGCGCCTACTTGCTCGGCACCCTCTGGCTCGGCCTTTGGTTCGCGCGGCGCAATCGGAGCACGACCGACTATTTTTCCGCCGGCCGCCGCAGCCCGTGGTGGGTGATGGGCATCAGCATCTCCAACGTCAGCTCGATCTCCTACATGTCCATCCCCGCGAAAGCCTACGCGGAAAACTGGACGATCTTCTGGGTCAACGCCCCCATCGTGCTGCTCGCGCCGGTCGTGATTTTCGTGCTGCTGCCCGTGTTCGCGCGCCTGCGCTCGGCCTCGGCCTACGAATTTCTGGAAACCCGCTTCGGCCTCCCCGCGCGGCTCTACGGCGCCACCGCCTTCGTGCTCCTCCAGCTCGGCCGTATGGCGCTCGTCATCTACCTGCCCGCCCTTGCGCTCGCCGCCGTCACCGACCTCGACGTCATCGTCTGCATCGTCCTCATCGGCGCCGTCAGCGCGATCTATTCGGCCGTCGGCGGCATCGAGGGCGTGGTCTGGACGGACTTCGCGCAGACGGTGTTTCTCATCGGCGCCGCGCTGCTCAGCTTCGCGCTCATCGTCTGGCGGCTCGACGGCGGTTTCGGCACGCTCGTGCAGGTCGCCGCCGAGCACGACAAGTTCCGCTCCATCCGCTGGTCGGGCGACTACACCACGACCGCGATCTGGGTCGTGCTGCTCGGCAGCCTCTTCACGCAGCTCGTCCCCTACATCTCCGACCAAAGCATGATCCAACGCTACCGGACGACCACCGATGTCGCGGCGGCGGGCCGCGCGTTGTGGACGAATGCCGGTATCGCCCTGCTCAACACCTGCCTGCTGCTCGGCGTGGGCACCGCGATGTTTGTCTACTACCGGCAATTCCCCGCCCAGCTCGCGGGCCTGCCCAAGGCCGACGCGATTCTGCCCTTCTTCATCGCCCGCGAACTCCCGCCCGGCGTCGCCGGCCTCGTGGTCGCGGGGATTTTCGCCGCCGCCCAGTCCGCCATTTCGACGAGCCTCAACGCCACCTCCACCGTGATCGTGACCGACTTTCTCCAGCGCCTCGGGCCGCCGCGCGACGACGCCCACTGGCTCCGCCGCGCCCGGGCCGTCACGGCGATCGCCGGCGTGGCGGCGGTGTCGCTCGCCGGCCTGCTCGCCGCGACGCCGATGGAGTCGGCCTTCGATTTCTTCCAACGCCTCCTCGGCCTGACCTCCAGCGGTCTCGCCGGGCTGTTCATTCTCGGGATCTTCACGCGCCGCGCCCGCACCGGCGGCGCGCTCACCGGCGCAGTCGCCAGCGCGCTCGTGCTCTACCTCGTGCAAACCCAGACCAAGATGCACGTGTATCTCTACGCCCTGACCGGCATCGCCGTGTGCGTCGTGGTCGGCTACGCCGCGAGCCGCCTGCTCGACGTGCTGCGCCCGCGGCCCGCCTCCGGCCCGCCGGCCTGATTCCCCCATGCCACCCGCACGCGCCACCGATCTCCGCGGCAACTGGGCCACGCTGCTCCTCCCGCTCAACGCCGACGACTCCATCGACTTCACCCTGCTCGCCGCCGAGCTCGACCACTTCGTCGCCGCACGCGTCGACGGCGTGTATTCCAACGGCAGCGCGGGCGAATTCTACTCGCAGACCGAGGACGAGTTCGACCGCGTCAGCGCCCTCCTCGCCGAGCGCTGCGGGCGCGCGGGCGTTCCCTTCCAGATCGGCGCCTGCCACCCGAGCCCGCAGCTGTCCCGCGAGCGCGTGCGCCGGGCGAAGGCCCTCGCGCCCGCCGCTTTTCAGGTGATCTTGCCCGACTGGTTTCCGCCCACCTTCGACGAGATCGTCGCCTTCCTCGACTCCCTGGCCGCCGTCGCCGCGCCGGTGCCGCTCGTCCTCTACAACCCGCCGCACGCGAAACGCCGCCTCGCGCCGCCCGAATGGGCCGCACTCGCCGACCGCATCCCCGCCCTCGTCGGCGTGAAGGTGCCCGGCGGCGACGACGCCTGGTTCGCCGCGATGCAACCGCTCTTCGCGCGCCTGTCCGTGTTCATCCCGGGCCACACCTTGGCGACCGGCCTCGCCCGCGGCGCCCACGGCGCCTACTCCAACGTCGCCTGCCTCGGTCCCGCGGGCGCGCAGCGCTGGTGCGATCTCTGCCGCGCCGATCCCGCCGCCGGCCTCGCGCTCGAACGCCGCATCCAGGCTTTCTGGTTCGCCCACGTCGCGCCCCTCATCACCGCGCTGCACCTGCCCAACATGGCCGCCGACAAAGCCGCCGCCGTCGCCGGCGGCTGGCTCCCCGGCCTCCACCCGCGCCTGCGCTGGCCCTACCGCTCCGCCACGCCCGACCACTGCCGCGATCTGCAGCGCGCCGCCTTGGCCGCGCTCCCGGAATTTTTCGCCGCCCCCGGCGGCTGACACGCCCCTGCCCGCCC
>JBILLY010000553.1:0-3996 GCA_044375835.1 Opitutaceae bacterium | reverse complement strand
CTGCACCAACTGCAATTCCACGCGACACCGATAATCGACGGCCACGCCCTGCAGTCGCGCCGCCTGCTCTTCATCCAGCCACACCGCGGAAGTCGCCGCCCACCCCCGTCGCGGCGACTCTGCGGGAAGAGCGCGTTCAAGCTGCTTCACCGTTTCCACCGCCATTCCGCCTCCGTTCGAGCCGCGCAGATCCGACCGCATCCGCTCAACTGTGCCGTCAGACCCTCGCCACTCATGCCATACCGAGCCGACGACGGTCTGCCGCGCCGGCACTCCGGCCACGTGGTAGGAAAAATTAGCCACCCAGCGGGCGCGCCCGCCCGACTCGAATCGGCGCACCTTCGCCGACCTCCACGTCACCTGCAGCTCCGCGTCGTCGGCCCGCGTCGATCCCCGCTCTCCCGCGGGCTCCGCTGACGCCTGTGGCCACGTAATCCAACCCGCCGCCAGCGCCACCGGCGCCACCAGGATCAGAGCCAGCGCAGCTGCAATCAGTCGGAGTCCGTGACGCGCATCGCGCGTCAGAAACGACAGCACCGCGGCACCCGCCAAGACGGGCAACAGGAGGGGCACCACTACCGTCACGACAGCCGTCGGCGGCATTCCACCGGCGGCGCCCGAAGCACTCGCGGCCATGGTCGCCCCGATCAAACCCGCCCCTGCCGCGATCAACCCCACGAACGCCCGCCCCAAACTCGTCGTCACCGCCGCCGCACCGAAGCCCACCGTGATCACCGCCACCTGCCACACCGCCGTCTGCGCCGCCGCCGCCGCCGTCTGCGCCGCGGTCAACCCGCACACCCGCCACCACGGCAACCCGAGCACCACGGCCGGCACCACCAGCAGCCCCACCGCCGCCGCCACCTTTGCCGCCAAGAGCCGTCCGCCCGAGATCGGCCGCGTCCGCCAAAACGCGTGCGTCCCCGCCACCCCGTCCTCCTTCACCAACACCAGCGTGCACACGAGGGTCAGCGCCACGTCCGTCACGACGAACATCGCCACCAGCCCCTGCAGCCACCCGATGTCCGCGTCCGCCACGTCCGCGCGCAGCACCAGCCAAAAGCCGAGCGCAAACTTCGCCGCCCCGAATGCCGCCCACATCACGAGCCGCCCGCGCAGCAGCGCAAAATCCTTCCGCACGAGATGTCCGATTTTCGTCATAAGTGAAATCTCCCCCGCAGCCGCCGCGGCCTCCCCGCCTCCGCGCCTCAGCGCGCCGCCTCCTCCGTCGTCAGCGTGAGCGGCAGATCCGTCACCGTGCGCTCGAAATAGTCCGCGTCCGCGAACCGCACCCGCACGAGCGTCGCGCCGTCGCGCCAGCCTTCGACTTCCACCCGCCGTCCGTCGATCACCCGCATCGGCGCCGTGGTTTCCAGCGCGAGCAGCCGCAGCGTCACGCCGTTGACCGCGGCCGCGCCCAGTCCACGCACATGCAGTGCCTTCACGATCGCGCGGTTCGGCTGCACCAGCAGATACGTTTCAAACGCCTCGCTGAATCGCCCCGCAAACCCCACGCCTCCGATCATCGGCCCCGCGGTCTTCTCCTCGACCAGCAGCGCCGGCTCCCGGCTCGACGCCCACCCGACGACCCGCATCGCCCACGCCCCTTCGCCCGCCGTCCAACCGTCGCGCAGCGGCCCCGCGGCCGCCACCGTCGCGCGCAGTCTCGCCAGCACCAGCGTGCCGGAAAAGGTCGCCGTCCCCGCGCGCAACCGCTCGCCCGGGACATCCCGCAGCCGCATCGCCATGTCCCAGCGCACCGGTCCGCCGCCCGGCCGCGCCCCGGCCACGCGCATCGCCGCTTGGTCGCCCCAAAGCCCGCCGCGCCCAAACCTCACCGGCACCCGCACGCCGTCCGCCCAACGCAATTCCCCCTTGCCATCCATCGGCGCAAACACCGCGCCCGGCCCCGCGTCGCCCCCGATCTCCAGAAAGAGCGCGTGCGGCACGTTCCGCTGCGCCGACGTCACCAGGGTTTTCAGTTCCACCGTCACCGCCTGCTCCGCCGGCGTGAGCGCCGGCTTCACCGCCGCCGGCAGCCACCGCTCCGGCCACGCCCCGTTGAAAACGGACGCCACCGCGATTCCCGCCGCGACCATCGCCCACGCCGCGCGCGTGCGCCGCGTGCGATACTGCCACCCCAGCGCCGCCACCAGCGCCGCCCACGGCCCCACGCTCGCGAACTCCACCCGCGCCTGCAGCTGCGCCGGATCCATCGCTCCCGGCGGCCAGCGAAAAACCGCCGTGCCCAGCACCGCCGTTCCCATCAGCGCCGTCCACACCGCCGTCGCAAAGATCATCTGCCCGAGCTGCGCCGTGAGCGCTCCCATCACCACGCCCAGCAACACCCATGCGCTCGTCCAAAAAACCCCGAGCGCCACGCTGCGCGCCGTGGCCGCCCCGACGTCCCCCACCGCGCTCAACCCCAGCGTCAACGCCAGCGGCGCCATCACGAAGAGCAACGCCGCCGTAAACAGTTTCGCCACGAGCAAGCGCCCGCCCTTCACCGGCCGCGTCATCCACCACCCATCCGAACCGGTCGTGCGATCTTCGAGCACGAGCGCCCCGACCAGCGCCGTCTGGAGAGCAAACACCGCGAACACCGCAATCTGCGCCACCCAACCCACCGTTTCGATCCAGCGTCCCGCCGCCGTGATTTCCCGGTTCGCTCCGTCCCACCCCACGAGCCGGATCCAGCCGGCGCTCACCGCCACCAACGCCATCCACCCCGCCCACGGCCAAGCCAACCGCCGCAGATCCTTCCGCACGATGTGCCACGTCAGGCTCACGCCGCGACCTCCCGCGCCTTACGCCCCTGCCGCGCCAGCACCATGAAAATCTCGCGCAACGTCATCGCCTGCGCCGTCACCCGCGCCGCCGGCCAGCGCTCGCGACACGCCGCCTCCGTTGTCTCCCGCTCGAACCGCGTCTCCACAAATCGCACCATCCGCCCCGCCGTCTCCCGCTCCAGCCAAGCCTCCGGCCACGTCTTTCCGCCGATCTCCGCCGCCGTCTCGCCGTCGACGCTCACTTCCACCCGGCGAAACCGCGCCTGCAGCGCCTCCGTCGTCTCGTCCAGCGCCAGCCGTCCGCCCTCGAGCATCGCCACCCGGTCCGCCAACCGCTCCACCTCCTCGATGTCGTGCGACGACACCACGACCGTCCACTCGCCCAGCGCCGACACCTCCAGCACCCCTTGGATAAACTCGTCCCGCACCAGCGCATCCAGCCCGCTGAAGGGTTCGTCCAACACCAGCAGCTTCGGCCGATACGCCAGCGACGACAACAACGCCGCCTTCATCAACATCCCGCGCGACAGGTCCTGCAGCTTCCGGTCCGCCGGCAGCTCGAAGCGCCGCAAGAGCGTCGCCTCCAGCGCCCGGTCCCACGTCGCGTAGAACGGCCGGCAATAGTCCAGCAGCTGCCGCACCGTCATCCACCGCGGCTGCTCCTGCCCTTCCGACACGTAGCCGATCTGCGCGAACTCCTTCTCCCCGAGCTTGCGTGAATCGACGCCCAGCACCCGCGCGCTCCCCGCCGTCGGCGCGAGCAGGTTCATCAGCAGTTTCAGCGTCGTCGTCTTGCCCGCGCCGTTCGCGCCGAGCAGCGCCAGCACGCTGCCCTGCGGCACCGCCAGCGTGAGCCCGTGCACGGCCTCCATTTTTCCAAACCGCCGCGTCAGTCCCTGCGTTTCGATGATATTCATATCGTGTGTCGCCCACGTTTCCTTTGCGCCGTTACCGCGTGAAAAATTCGTCCCGCCGTCCGCGTCACTTGCCGCCCAGCTTCCGCCAGTGCGCCGCCACCGCCGCCTGCACGTCCTCGAGGTCCAGCCCGAGTTTCTTCGCCTCCACCACCAGCCATTCCACCTCCGCCCCGAGCAGCTCCGCCCGGTCCTTCTTCGCCCCCGGCTCGCGCTCCGCCACCACACTGCCCACCGCCGGCGTCGTCACCAGCACCCCCTCCGCCACCAGCGCCGCGATCACCTTGTGCGCC
>JBILLY010000554.1:0-3996 GCA_044375835.1 Opitutaceae bacterium | reverse complement strand
CAACATCTCCTTCGGCAACTTCGCCAGCAACGGCCTCGTCCCCATCGACCCCAGCAACATCGACAGCGTCGAGATCAGCCGCGGCCCCAACTCCAGCATCTTCGGCCTCGGCAACCCCTCCGGCACCGTCAACCTCCAGCCCGCCTCGGCCAACGTTAGCCGCCACCGCTCGACCGCCGCCTTCCGCGCCGACAGCTACGGCGGCCACCGCTCCAGCCTCGATGTCAACCGCGTCCTCCTCCCGCGCCGCCTCGCTCTCCGCGGCAGCGTCGTGTTCCAGCACGACGGCTTCGAGCGCAAGCCCTCCGGCATCGACAGCGTCCGCCTCAACGGCATGGTCCGCTTCCAGCCGTTCCCCAAAACCTCCATTACCGGCTCCCTCTCCTCCTACCGGTCCTGGGGCACGCTCGTGAACCAGACTATGCCCCGGGAGACGATCACCTCCTGGAGGGCCGCAGGCTCCCCCACCTGGGACCCCGTCACCGCCACCGCCAAAATCAACGGCACCGCCGTCCCCGGCACCTGGACCGCCACGTCGCTGCCGCCCTATTTCTCCAATTCCCAGTTCGCCGCGCTCCCGACGATCTTCGTCCAGCCCGACGGCAACCCGTCCTGGTGGGGCCCGAGCCGCACCACGTCCGTCGCCACCTCGCCCGCCACGCCCAACCAGAACGTTTTCCTCGTCAACACCGTCGCCGCCGCCGCCTCGCCCGCCCAACCCCTCTTCGGCACCGACCCCGCCACCGGCGACCGCGGCCTCTACGACTACACCGCCGTCAACCTCGCCGCCCTCAACTCCACCCGCGTCCGCCAGAAGACCGCCATGCTCCAGGTCGAGCAGATCTTCCTCAGCACCCCGCGCCACCTCCTCGCCGTCCAGGGCGGCCTCTTCAAGGAAGCCGGCGTCCGCGAGACCGACGACATGTGGGGCACCGGCGGCTCCGGCGGCCGCACCGGCTACCTCTACGTCGACGTCAACGAACGCATGGTCGACGGCACGCCCAACCCCAACCTCGGCCGCCCTTTCATCGGCCTCTACAATCTCCGCGCCCGCGCCGACAACTACAGCCAGCGCGAAACCCTCCGCGCCCAGCTCGCCTACCGCCTCGATCTCCGCCAAGAGCGCAGCATCCTCCGCTGGCTAGGCCAGCACACGTTCTCGCTCTACGACGAGCGCCGCACCTCGCGCACCCGCCTCACCCGCTGGCAGGACGAGATCCTCAACAGCCAGTCGTGGTATCAGTTCCCGGCCGCCACTCGCACCGCGACCACATTCACCACGCCGGTGATGGCCGCGCAGCCGTTCTACCGGTTCTACCTCGGCGACAAGCAGGGCCAAAACGTCGACTACGCCCCGCATCGCCTCAACCCCGGCACCTACGACTACACCTGGGGCAACGGCGTCACCGGCGTCTTCAACCGCGACCGCGCCCGCATCGGCTCCAACTATTTCTTCAGCCAGACCACCGGCTGGAACCGCAACCTCCTCGAGACCCGCGGCGCCGCGCTCCAGAGCTTCACCTTCAAGGACCGCATCGTCACCACAATCGGCTACCGCAAGGACCGCACCTGGGACCGCAATCCCGCCCCCCGCGTCTACACCTTCGGGCCCGACGGCTACGCCCTCGACCAAGCTTCCCTCGATGTCCTCTCCACCGCCGCCGCCACCACGCGGCAAGGCACCACCAAGACCGCCGGCGTCGTGCTCAAAGCCACCCCGTGGCTCCGTCTCCACGCCAACGCCTCCGACAGCTTCCTCCCCGCCTCCCTCGCCCAGGTCGGCCTCTTCCGCAATCTGCTGCCCAACCCCACCGGCGAGGGCCGCGACTACGGCGCCTCCGTCACGCTCCTCGGCGGCAAACTCGTCGCCCGCCTCAACCGCTACTCGACCCTCCAGATCCAGGCGCGCAACAACAACGGCGGCACCCTCGCCCAGCGCGTCCACGGCATCGACCTCACCACCACCTATGCCCCGCCCGGCCTCGTCAACGTCGCCCGCGGCTGGATCACCCGCGCCGCCGCTGCCCAGGGCGTCACCCTCTCGACCGACGAAATCAACCGCCGCATCTCCGAAATCACCAAGCTCGACGACGACTACTGGCTCAGCCCCCAGTCCAACAGCCTCGTCTACGCCCCCAGCGATCTCGAATCCCGCGGCTACGAATTCGAACTCAACTGGAGCGCCACCCGCCACTGGACCCTCAAGTTCAACGCCACCCAGACCGAGTCGATCGACAAAAACCTCTCCGGCGACATCACCCGCTGGATCGCCGAACGCATGCCGGTTTGGACGAGCCTCATCGATCCCGAGCTCAACCGCCCGTTCTTCACCGAGCGCTACGGCGCCGCCCAGTCCGCGCAGGAATTTCTGCAATCCTCCGTCCTCGCCCCGCTCGCCGTCGCCCAGGCCACCGAGGGCAAGAGCCGCCCGCAGATCCGGAAATACCGCGCCAACTTCCTGACCAGCTACCAGCTCGCCGGCCTCTCCGACCACGCTTGGCTCAAGCGCACCACCGTCGGCGGCGCCCTCCGCTGGGAAGACAAGGGCGCCATCGGCTACCGCGGCATCGCCGACGCCGCCGGCGTCTACCAGAGCCTCGACCCCGCGCGCCCGCTCTACGACCGCGCCCGCGCCTACCTCGATCTCTTCGCCTCCTGGCGCACGCGGCTCTTCCGCGACCGCGTCGCGACCACGTTCCAGCTCAACGTCCGCAACGTCCAGGAAGACGGCCGGCTCCAGGCCATCAGCGCCTTCCCCAACGGCCAAGCCAGCGCCTACCGCATCGTCGACCCGCGCCAATTCGTCCTGTCCGTCACGTTCGACCTCTGAGCCGGCCCGCCGCGGCGCCCGGTCGCGCCGGTGCGCGGCCCCCTCCGCCCGCCGGCTTTCTCCCCCGTCCGCCCATGCCCGTCCTTTTCCGCCCGGTCTTCGCCGCAGCGCTCTTCGCCCTCGGCGCCCTCGCCGATCCCGCCGCCGCCCGCTCCGCCCCGCCCGCCGCCGAACGCCCGCGCCTCGCCGTCTTCACCGACATCGGCGGCGATCCCGACGACGAGCAGTCGATGGTGCGGCTGCTGCATTATGCGAACGAGTTCGAGCTCGAGCTCCTCGCCGCCACCGCGATCCGCTCCCGCCACGTGCCCGCCGGCCCCGAGACGCGCCCGCAGCTGATCCAACGGCTCGTCGATGCCTACGCCGCGGTGCTGCCCCATTTCCGCCGCCACGCCGCCGGCTGGCCGTCCGCCGACGCCCTGCGCGCCCGCATCGTCTCCGGCAATCCCCGCTACGGCCGCGCCTTCATCGGCGCCGACCACGACACCGCCGCCTCGCGCGCGTTGATCGCGCGGATCGACGCCGGCTCGCCGGAGCAGCCGCTCAACCTCGCCTTCTGGGGCGGCCAGACCGATCTCGCGCAGGCCCTCTGGCGGGTGAAACAGGATCGCGGCCCCGCCGGCCTCGCCGCGTTCGTGCGCGCCTTCCGCGTCTACGATGTGAGCGATCAGGACGGCCTCGCCGACTGGCTGCACACCGAGTTTCCCGGCATGTTCTACCTCATCGCGCGCGCCGCGCCCGGCCGCGCCAAGGAAGAGGCGACCTTCCGCGGCATGTATCTCACCGGCGACGAATCCCTCACCTCCCGCGCGTGGATCGAGGCCAACGTCCTCTCCCGCGGCCCGCTCGGCGCGCTGTATCCCGTAAAAACCTACACCGTGCCCAATCCCCACGGCTGCATGAAAGAGGGCGACGCCCCCTCCTGGTTTTTCTTTCTGCCCCGCGGCGGCAACGACCCGCGCGACCCCACCCGCCCCGGCTGGGGCGGACAATATCGCCGGCTCCCCGACGGCCGCTGGAGCGACCTGCCCGCCGCCGGCGACTTCGAGCCGCGCCACACCGTCAGCCGTTGGCGCCCGGACTTTCAGCGCGACTTTGCCCACCGCACCGCATGGGCTGTCCCCGGAACCCCGGTCGCCCCTTCCCCCTGACCTGCCCACCCCGCG
>JBILLY010000549.1:0-4006 GCA_044375835.1 Opitutaceae bacterium | reverse complement strand
GGTTGTGGGTTATGGGCGAGGGGCGATGGGGAGGGAAGGGGGGCGGGGCGGCGGAGGGGAGGAAATATTTTGTGCGGTTCGGCGGCCGGCGGTGTTTCTGTTTTCAGCACGACCGATGAACGATGACGCCGAATTGCTGCGCTGCTATGCCGAGGAGGGGGACGAAGGGGCGTTTGCGGCCTGGGTGCGGGGAAATCTCCCCTTGGTCTACGGCGCGGCGCTGCGGCGGCTCGGGGGCGATGCGCACGGGGCGGCGGATGTGGCGCAGCTGGTGTTTGTCGCGGCGGCGCGGGATGCGGCGCGGCTGGCGCGGCATGCGAGCGTGACCGGCTGGCTGTATGCGGCGACGCGGAACGCGGCGATCAATCTCATGCGCGACGACATGCGGAGGAAACAGCGCGAGCGCACGGCGGAGGAGCTGGCGCGCGCGGACGGCGGCGACGGGGCGGCGGAGTGGGCGCGGTTGAAGCCGGTGCTCGACTCGGCGATGGACGAGCTCGGTGCGGCGGACCGCGAGGCGGTGCTGCTGCGGTATTTCGAGGGGCGGGCGTTTGCCGAGGTGGGGCAGCGGCTGCAGGTGTCGGAGAACGCGGCACGCATGCGCGTGGAGCGGGCGGTGGAGCGGGGCGTGCCGGTGTTTGCGATCGCGGCGGGGCGGAACGGAAAAGTGCGGGTGCCCTATCGCGAGGGGGAGGGGAAGTGGCGGGTGCGCGAGGAGCTGGCGGAGGTGGACGAGGACACGCTGCACCTGATGGCACTGGCGACGGGCGGGAAGTTTTTCCGCGGGCCGGATGCGCGCACGGTGGCGGGGGCGTTCGGTGCGATCGCGGACCTGCGGCCGACGGAACGGACGATGCGCGTGACGAGACGGCGGACGGAGCTGTTTCCGTGGCTGGCAGGGCCCGGGGCGGCGCTGGTGGTGGTGGGGGCGGTGCGACGGGCGCGGGGGAGACGAAGTGAGGAGTGATGAGTGACAAGAGGGGCGGGTGGGGGGCGATAGGTGGAGGGGTGGAGGTAGAGGGAAGGAGAGGGGGCTCTATGTCGGGCATCGTCCCGGTTGATTGCGCCTCGACGGGAACTCATGGCGAGTCGGGCTCACTGCACCCGTTGGATTGCACGCCCCAGCGCGTGATTGATTCCGAGACCGTCTTGGGCGTAGTGGGGAAAGACGGTTGGAGAACGAACGATGACTACTTCCAGTGAACTTCAGCTCGGAGAGGTGCGTCGACCCAAGGACCGCGATGATGTAGATTTTCGGATAGTCGCGATCTGCGGTGACGAGCTGCGCTATGACTGGTTTTACCATGGTTTGCAGCATTGGTCGTTCTCCAGTGCTCGGGGAAGGTGCTACTACTCTCCCTCTGGGGCTGAACGCCTGTTGCAGGAAACGACGCATGTCAGACACGAGCCACTCACGCAGGAGGAATGGGCGAAGTTTCGACCGGACCTGCCTCTCTCTTTCATGCGGAGTCAGGCTGCGAGCTGGGGTTTCGCCGCGGGGTGCGATCGAGCGGCGTTCGCCGCGCGGGTTGCGACGATCGATTTCAAATTCGGCGAGTTCTCGGAACTGGCGGTTCCGCAAATAAAACTCTACGCCGCGCCGCTCACATCTAACTCGGATTGGGGAACGCGGTGCCACGCGGAAAACGGCCGCGCCTTTTCGGCGGGCGAGCTCCTGTGGCATGGTCACGAGGTGCAGGCGGCCGCGGGCAAACGATGCAAGGTAGGGATCGGGTTCTTCCGCTTGGGCCATGAGAAAGGCGGGGTTCCGTCCTTTCTCGTAGGTGGATGCAATGAAATGCTATAGGATTGCCGGAGATCGCCGAACCGTCGCGGTGAGCGGTGCGACCGCCGATTGGTTTGTTTCAGAATGGCGCCGCGTCCGGCGATGGTTACCCAAACGTCATGCCGCCTTTTCCGATCGTCGATTCGCATGTGCATTTCTGGGCGCCGGAGGAGCGGGCGTATCCGTGGTTGCGGGACGTGCCGGCGTTGAACGGGCGGCGGACGCCGGCGGAGCTGGCGGCGGCGGCGGGGGCGGTGGCGATCGCGCAGATCGTGTTTGTGCAGTGCGGGTGCGCGGATGCGGCGGAGGAGGTGCGTTGGGTGGAGGCGCTGGCGGAGCGCGACCCGCGGATCGCGGGGATCGTGTCGCACGCGCCGCTGGAGAACGGTGACGCGGTCGCGGCGGAGTTGGAGCGGCTGGCGGCGCGGCCGCGGGTGAAGGGCGTGCGGCGGTTGTTGCAGGACGAGGCGGACGATGCGTTTTGCCTGCGGCCGGACTTTGTGCGGGCGGTGCGACGGCTGGGCCCGCTCGGGCTGGTCTGCGATCTGTGCATTTACCATCGGCAGCTCGGCGCGGTGGTGGAGCTGGTGCGGGCGTGTCCGGAGGTGAGCTTCGTGCTCGATCATGCGGGCAAGCCCGGGATTCGCGCGGGGCTGACGGAGCCGTGGCGGGCGCAGCTGACGGAGTTGGCGCGGTCGGAGAATGTGGTGTGCAAGCTCAGCGGGCTCGCGACGGAAGCGGAGCACGCGACGTGGACGGAGGCGCAGGTGCGGCCGTATGCGGCGCACGTGCTGGACTCTTTCGGCGCGGGGCGGGTGCTCTTCGGGAGCGACTGGCCGGTGAGCGGGTTGGCGACGGGTTACGGGCGCTGGGTGGCGGCGATGGACGCGTGGACGGCCGGATGCTCGGAGGCGGAGCGGCGGGCGATTTTTGCGGAGAACGCGCGGCGCGTGTATCGTTTGCCGCCGGTGCCGCGGCGCGGCCCGACGGCGGTTGAAAGTTGAAAGGTGAAAGTTGAACGAGCGGGCGAGTGCGCGTGAGGGAGTGCGGCGGCGGATGAGGCGCGATGGGGAGACGGGTGGTGTGATCTCCGGCAATTGCCACGGAGGGCACCGAACTCGGACGCGGAGGGCATCGAGCGAAGGCCGAGGGTGGGAGCGGGAGCTGGCGCGGCAGAGGTGCGCGCCAAGTTGCGAGGCGGTTCAGCGGGGAGCTGCGTCGGGCGCGGGGAAGGACGGCGAGGGCAGGGCGCGGAGTTCGTTGGCGGTGGGCTGGAGGAGGAGCAGCGGCACGTGCTCGCGGGTGGCGAAGGCGAGGGCGTCGACGGGGCCGAGGACAAAGAGGGCGGTGGCGAGGGCGCTGGAGGCGGCGCAGGTGGGCGCGAGGACGCTGGCGGAGCCGAGATCGGGGGCGGCGGGAGCGCCGGTGCGCGGGTCGAGCAGGTGGCCGTAGCGGCGGCCGGCGTGGACGAGGGTGTTGCGCGATTGGCCGGAGGTGGAGAGCGCGGTGTCGGCGAGGGTGAGGACGCGGGTCGGCGGGCGGGGCGGGGCGTCGGAGGCGGAGGGCGGGCGGGGGTCTTCGATCGCGATGCGCCAGGCGGGGCCGGCGACGCGGAGGTCGCCGCCGATCTGCACGAGGTGGTGCGGGGCGCCGGCGGCGGCGAGGAGCGCGGAGAGTTCGTCGACGGCGAAACCTTTGGCGAGGGACGAGAGGTCGACGGTGAGGGCGGGATCGGTTTTGCGGAGCGCCGCGGTCGGCGTGAGGCGGGCGGCGAGGCGGCGATAGTCGACGCGGGCGCGGGCGGCGGCGAGGGCGGAGGCGTCGGGCGGCGGACCGGCGCGGGCGTGCGGGCCGAAGCCCCAGAGGGCGACGAGCGGGGCGACGGTGATATCGAAGGCGCCGCCGGTGCGGTCGGAGATGTCGCGGGCGAGGAGGACGGCGCGGGCGAGTTCGGCGGGGACGGGGTGCCAGTCGGTGGACGGCGAGGCGTTGAAGCGGGAGAGGGCGGAGTCGGGGCGCCAGGTGGAGAAGATCGCTTCGAGGGCGGCGAGGCGGGCGACGAGGGCGGTGTGGAGGACGGTGGGGTCGGAGGCGAAGGTGGCGTAGGCTGCGACGGAGGCGAAGGGCGGGCGGAGTTTGGCGGACCAGGTGGTGCCCATGGTGCGGCCGGAGAGCGTGAGCGGGGCGGTGGGGGTGGACGGCGGCGCGGGAGCGGGGGAG
>JBILLY010000550.1:0-4006 GCA_044375835.1 Opitutaceae bacterium | reverse complement strand
CCGCTCCGGGCGCACGTAGTGGACCTGTTCCGCCGGCGCCGGCAGGGCCGCCGTCAGGCGCGCCGCGTCCGGCGGCGTTCCGGGCTGCCAAAGCACCTGCCGTCGCTCCCGGAAGGCCCGCCCCGCCGCGGGGCCGACGGCATCGGCCGCGATCTCCGACGTCGGCCCAGTCCGCCCGGCCGGCGCACGGTCGGTGCCGCCCGGCGCCTGCACCGCCGCCTCCGGCCCGGCCGACCGCCGCCACCACGTCCAGCCCGCCGCGACGATCACCGCGAGCCCCAGCATCGCGCCCGCCGCCGCGGGACCCGTTCGGTTTCTCCGGAGTTTTTGCCGGTCGGAAGCTGGCACCACGCGTCGTTTCACACGGGCATCATTCCGCTGGTCGCGCCGCGGGCAATCCCGCGACCAACGCCCGCAGCTGCGCCGCGTGCCCCGCCGTGTCGACCTTCGGCGCGACCGCCAGCACCGTCCCGTCCGGCTCCAGCACATACGCCGCCCGGGCCGGCCCGACAAACGTCCGGCCATACATCGATTTTTCCATCATGGCCCCCGCGGCCTTGGAAAAACGATCCTCCGGGTCGCTCGCCAGCGCGTAGGCGATCCGACGCTTCGCCGCGTAGCGGGTCTGTGCACCGACGGTATCGCGGCTCAAGCCCACCAAGTCGTAACCCGCCCGCGCCAACTCCGCCGCCACCGCCGCGAGCGCCTCGTTCTGCCGGTCGCAGCTCGGCGTATTGTTTTTCATGTAAACCGACACCACCGTCCGCCGCCGCAGCAGGCCGGCCAGCGTCGTCTCCCGCGCGACGCCGTCGCGCACGACCTGCAGGCTGATATCGGTGGCGATCTTTTCCCCGGGAGCGATCATCGGCCGCAATCAGGCCCGCCTCCGCCGCGAGGTCAACCGACCCCGCCGTTTCCCGCCGCGTGATGATCCTCCGGTTGAGGCTTTGACGTGCCGATAAAAAGCCTCCAACGTCCGCCCCCGATGAAATCGGTCAAGGTTCCAGCCTTGGAGCTCTTCCTCCACGAGATGATCCCGCTTGCCAAAGCGATGGGCGTCGGCGTGGAGGTCAGCGACGACCGTTCCCTCGTGCTCCGCGCCCCGAAGGAGCAGAACCGGAATTCCCTCAACACCGCCTTCGGCGGCAGCCTCGTCTCCCTCGCCACCCTCGCCGGCTACGGCGTCGTGTGGGAACTGATGAAAAACGAAAAAGGCGCCGACAAGACCGAGTGGAGCATCGTCGTGAAAGAGAGCCGCGCCGCCTACCGCAAACCCGTCATCGGCGACCTGCGCGCCATCTGCGAACGTCCCGCCCAAGCTGCCATCGCCGAGTTCAAGGACGCCCTTGAGCGCTACGGCAAAGCGAAGCTCAAGCTCAAGGCCAGCATCGTCGAAAACGGCCAGACCGCCGTCGACGTCACCGCCGCCTTCGTCGTGTCGCGCTGATCGGCGCCGCGTCGGTTTCCCTCGCCGCCGGGTGTTCATCGACGGCCTTCGGCCGGCTCGGTGCGAGCGCCCCGTCGGTTCGGCGCTCAGATGTGCTTCGAGTCGGCCTCGTCCTTCTTCGCGTAGCCGCTGTCCTGCCGCTGGTGGTTCACCTGGTTCTTCTTGAGATACGCCTGGTAAACATCATCCGCCGTCATCCCGAGCGTCTGCGCAAGCGACACCAGGAAATGGAACAGGTCCACGACCTCCACCTTGGCGTTCTGCTCGTCGAACTTCTGGTATTTCGCCCACCACTTCCACGGCACGCTGTCGATCAACTCGGCCGTCTCCTGCTGCATCGCGCGGGTGTAGTTGAGGATCCACTTCGCTTTCTCCTCGTCCGTCGGCGGCGGCAGGCTGACGCCGATCCGCTGGTTCAACGCGTCCTGCATCCGGAAAATCTCTTCGAGTTTGTCCATGCCGCGCAGGCTGTCGGCCGCGCGTGACGGCTGGCAAGTGTCTAAACCGGAGCCGCACCCGCCCCCCCCGCGGCCCGGGGGTTTCGCCGCCCCCTCCCGCGCCGGCGGCCCCCGGAATTGCCACTTGCCACCCCGCCGGCGCTCGGTGAGCGTCGCCGCTCCCTGCAGCCGTCGAGCGCGCCCTGCGTTCCGGCTGCAGTCAACCATCCGGCCCCCTCGCGCGCCCCGCGCGCCGGGACGCCTTCATCCCAACACACACCATGTCAGAACAAGAAAAGTCAGGCGTGCCGACTCCGGCCGCCGACTCGTCCGCTCCGGCGCCTGCGCCCGCGGACGCCGTCTCCGCCGCGCCCGCCGCGGCCTCCCCCGCCCCCGCCCCCGCCGCCGCGCCCGCTCCCGCGGGCTCGTTCGGCTCGTTCGGTGCCAACCGCGGCTCCGGCCTCGCCCGAGGCAAGCGCCCGTCCAATGCCGCCGCCTCCGCCACCGCTCCGGCCCCCGCGGCCGGCTTCAAGCCCAGCTCCCTCGAGGTCATCGCGACCAAGAGCGAGTTCGTGAATCCCTTCACCGGCGAGACCGCCGTCTCGACGCCCCGCGCGTTCGAACCGCCGCCGCCGCCCGCTCCCGAGCCGGCCCCGGCTCCCGCACCGGCACCGGCCCCCGTCGCCTCCGTCGCCCCCGTGCCCGAGTCGGCCGCCTCGCTCGACGCCGCGTCGCGCCACACCGGCTCGTCCCCCGGCGGCGACACCCCGGCACCCAACGCCCTCCCCGAGCCCGCCACCAAGCCGGAACTCAAGATACTCCCGCCCGAGGAGACCCGCCGCACCGCGGTGCGCTGGGAATCCCCCGGTGCGACCGCCGCCGCGGCCCCCGCCGCGCCCAGCGAGCCCCGCCGCGACGAACGTCCGTCGTTCCAGACCTCCCGCGAGCGCCGCGAACAACGCGAAGGCCGCGACGGGCGTCCGCACGAGCCCCGCGAGCCTCGTGATGCCCGTGAACAACGCGAGCCCCGCGACCCGCGCGAAAACCGCCACCTCGAACCGCGCGAACCGCGCCGCGAAGACCGCAAGTTCGAGCCGCGCACCAAGCAACCTTACCCGGAACGCACCCCCACCCCGGAACCGCCCAAAAAGAAGGGCTTCTTCGCGTGGCTGGGCGGCCTCTTCGGCGGTAAAAAGAAAACCGAGCCTTCCGCGCCCGCCTCCGGCGAACCCGGCGCCGGTTCGCCCGAAGCTCGGCGCGACGGCGACGGCCACCGCCATCACCGCGGCGGCCGTGGTCGCGGCGGCCACGGCGGCGGCCACGGCGGCGGTTACCGCGACGATCGCGGCCCGCGCCCCGACGGCCAACCCCGCGGCGACGGTCGCGAGGGCGGCGAGTTCCGCGGCGGCGACGGCGACCAAGGCGGACGCCGCCGGCGGCGTCGCGGCGGTCGCGGCCGTTTCCGCGGCGAAGGTGGCGGCGACCGCGGCGATCGCGGCCCGCGCCCCGAAGGCCAGCAAGGCGGCGGCGCCATCTGAGCGCCCGCCCAGCCCGCAACCACCGGACCAAGGGAATTCTCCCTTGGTCTTTTTTTCGTCCGCGGGCTTCTTGACCCTGGGTCCCTTGGTCTCTTGTCCCTTGGTCCACCCAAATGCCCGACCTCATCGTCAACGGCGGCAAGCCCCTCAGCGGCACCATCACGCCCTCCGGCAACAAGAACTCCGTCCTGCCGATTTTCTGCGCGACGCTCCTCACCGACGAACCCGTCACGCTGAAGAACGTCCCCGACATCACGGACCTCGACAAACTCGTCGCCTTCTTCCGCAGCCAGGGCTCGAAGATCGACTGGAACCGCGACACCGGCGTGATGCGCGTGGACCACGGCGGCTTCCGCAGCAGCCTCGTCGACGACGAGCTCCCGCAGGACATGCGCTCCACCGTGCTGCTCTACCCCGCGCTGCTGCACCGCCTGCGCAAGATCAGCATCCAGGCCAACACCAAGGGCTGCTCCCTCGGCGTCCGCGAGATCGACCCGCACCTCGAGATTCTCCGCGCCCTCGGCGCCGTCGTCCACACCGGCGACCCGCTCGTGATCGCGCTGCCCAACGGCTTCACCGGCGCC
>JBILLY010000548.1:0-4011 GCA_044375835.1 Opitutaceae bacterium | reverse complement strand
GTTGGCGTCGATGCGGGCGATGCGGTTGCGGGCCACGCCGCCGACGACGGTGAAGGTGCCGACGATGACGATGCGGCCGTCGTTCTGGACGACGATGCCGGTGACGGCGCCGTTGGGGGCGGGGTTGAAGGCGGTGTCGATCTGGCCGGTGGCGGTGAGGCGGACGAGGTTGCCGCCGGTGGTGTTGCTGAGGTTGGTGAAGGCGCCGCCGAGGAGGAGGCGGCCGCTGCTGTCCGTGGCGGTGGCGTTGACCTCGCCGCTGAGGCGGGCGGAGGGCGCGAAGGCGGAGCGGAGGGTGCCGTTGGCATTGAGCCAGGCGAAGCCGCCGAGCTGGGTCGCCACGGGAGCGCCGCTGGCGCGGACGACGACGGCGTTGACGGTGCCGTCGACGGAGAGGGCGGAGCTGAAGCTGGCGTCGGCGCCGCCTTCGGCGCGGTAGCGGGCGACGTTGGTGCTCTTGGCGCCGCCGAGATCGGAGAAACTGCCGACGGCGATCACGCGGCCGTCGGGCTGGACGGCGAGGGCGTTGATCGTGCCGCCGGGGGCGCCGGCGGCGTTGGCGTCGAAGGTGGCGTCGACCGTGACGGCGGGGGTGCCCGCGGCGAGGGTGAGGCGGACGAAATTGCTCCGGGCGAGGCGGGTCGGGGTGCCGGCGGGTTGGAGCGAGGTGAAGACGCCGCCGACGTAGAGGGCGGTGCCGGCGAGGCGGAGGGAGTCGACGCGATTGCCGGCGACTTCGTTGAGATCGAGGTTGAAGGCGGCGTCGACGGTGCCGTCGGTGTTGAGGCGGGCGGCGTATTTGCGCAGGGTCCAGTCGGAGGCGCCGTTGGGCTGGAGGGTGGTGAAGGTGCCGCCGACGAGGAGTTTGCCGTCGGACTGGAGGGAAGCGGCGAGGACGCTGCCGTTGGGGTTGGGGTCGTAGGCGGTGTCGAGGGTGCCGTCGGTGTTGAGCCGGGCGAGGCGGTTGCGGGCGACGGGGGCCTTGGAGGTATCGGGCTGGAGGGTGGTGAACACACCGCCGAGGATCAGCTTGCCGTCGGACTGGAGGGCGAGGGTGGAAACCTGGGAGTTGGGGTTGGGCGCGTAGGCGGTGTCGAGGGTGCCGTCGGCGTTGAGGCGGGCGAGGAAGTTGCGGCTCGTGATGGAGGCGGAGGTGTTGGTGGCGAAACCGGGGGTGAGGGCGCTAAAGACGCCGCCGATGATGACCTTGCCGTCGCTCTGGACGACGATGGCGTTGACGGAGGAGTTGGGGCTGGGGTCGAAGGCGGTGTCGAGGGTGCCGTTGGCGTTGAGGCGGAGGAGATTGGCGCGCGAGGTCTCGGTGGTCGCGCCGACGGGGAAGACCTTGGTGAAGGAGCCGCCGACGATGATTTTGCCGTCGGACTGGACGGCGAGCGTGCCGATCTGGCCGTCGATGTTGGGGTTGAACTCGGAGTCGATCGTGCCGGTGGGATTGAGGCGGGCGATGTGGTTGCGGGATTCGCCGCCGATGGTGGTGAAGGCGCCGGCGACGACGACCTTGTTGCTGGCGGCGTCGTAGGCCAGAGCGTAGACGCGGCCGTCGAGGGAGGGGTTGTAGGTGTTGTCGACGGTGCCGTCGGCATTGACGCGGGCGAGGTAGTTGTGGGTCGTGCCGCCGACGGAGGTGAAGCTGCCGCCGATGACGATCTTGCCGTCGGCTTGGGTGACGGAAACGAAGACGCGGCCGCCGGAGTCGAGGGCGAAGTCGGCGTCGATCGAGCCGTCGGCGTTGAGGCGGGCGAGGCGGTTGCGGGTGAGCGCGCCGGCGGCGCCCGGAGGGGTGGCGCGGGTGAAGACACCGCCGGCGACGATCTTGCCGTCGGCCTGGAGCGCGAGGGCGTTGATGGCGCCGTTGAAGGCGGGGGCGAAGGTGGTGTCGAGGGACGCGTCGGGGAAGAAGCGGGCGAGGTTGCTGCGGGAGCTGGAATTGGTGCCGCGGCCCCAGACGGAGACGAAGGAACCGCCGACCAAAATCGCGCCGTCGGCCTGGAGGGCGATGGCGTTTACGGCGCCGTCGGCGCGCGGGTAGAATTCGGAGTCGAGGGTGCCGTCGAGATTGAGGCGGGCGAGGCGGGAGCGGTTGGCGACGCCGGTGTCGCCGATCGGCTGGAGGGTGGAAAACGTGCCGCCGAGGAGGATCTTGCCGTCGCGCTGGACGGCGATGGCGGCGACGGAGTTGTTGGCCTTGGGGTCGAATTCGGAATCGACGGTGCCGTTGGCGTTGAGGCGCGCGATGCGCTGGCGCGCGGTGGGCGAGGCGTCGCCGGCCGGCTGCAAGGTTGTGAAGCCGCCGCCGACGAGGAGCTTGTTGTCCACGTGCCAACCGAGGGCGAGGACGGTGGAGTTGGGGTTGGGGTTGAACGCGGGGTCGACGGCGCCGGCGGCGGTGAAGCGCACCAAGTTGTTGCGCGCGGTAACGGCCGGGAGACTGGTGGGCGTGGCCGCGATGGTGGTGACGCCGGTAAAGGTGCCGCCGACGACGAGGCGGCCGTCGGGCTGGATCAGGAGTGCGTGCACCTGCGGCAGAAGGTCGCCGGTGACGCCGAGCGTGAACGTGGCGTCGAGGGTGCCGTCGGCATTGAGCCGGGCGAGGCGGAAACGGGTGGTCGGCGTGGTGGCGCCGACGCCCTGGATGGCGTTGAAATCGCCGCCGAGGAGGATGCGGCCGTCGCCCTGGAGCAGCAGCGTGCGGACAGCGCCGGCGCCGGGGCCGGAGGCAACGAGGGCGGAGGGGTTGAAGGCGTCGTCGAGGGAGCCGTCGGCGTGGAGGCGGGCGAGGTTGCGCCGCGGCACGCCGCCGACCGCGGTGAATTGGCCGGCGATGACGATCTTGCCGTCCGCCTGGGTCGCGACCGCGAGGACGGAGCCGTCGACATCGGGGTTGAAGCCGTCAAAGGCCGTGGGCGTTTGCGCGACGAGGGCGGCGACGGTGGCGGTAAAGGCGGCGATCAGCGCGACTGCGCGGGCGGCCTGCCGGGGAAGCGAAACGAAGAGCATGGAACGGAAGGAAAAGGGGACAGTGGACCGCAGGGTGATGCGGACGGGAACAGAAAAATAGGGAATCACACGGACGAAGGGGGCGGAGGTTGGGCTTCGCCCCGGCGCATGGCAAGCGATGGCTCACATGGGGCGCCGGGGCCCGTCCGGAGAGACGACCGGCGGCGGGCGGAGTTGGGGAAATTTGGCGGGCATCGGGCCTGCATGAGAGCGAGCGGGGCCGACGCGGTTCCCCGGAATTGCGGGACGGCGGCGGGCCGGCGAGGCGCCGGGGCCGCAACCACCTCCCGCCGGAGCGCGGGACGGTCGCCGCGCCCCGCCGCGCCCCCCGCCTTATCCTTCCGCGCGGCGCAGGAGTTCCGCGAGCGCATCGGCCGCAAAGGCGTTGCGCACCGGGGTCATGCTGCGTGTCTCGATCGCGAGGAGGCCGGCCCGGGCCGACGCCGCCGCTTCGGCGCGCCGGCCCTCGACGAGGAGCACGGCGGCTTCCGCGCGATGGCGGGTCGCGACGTCGTAGGCGACCTTGCCGGCCGACTCGAGCCAGGCCCGCGCCGGCCCTGCCGCCGCCGCCGCCTCGCCGGCCCCGCCCACGGCCGCCGCGCCTAGCAGCCAGGCATACTCGGCCCGCGCCATCTCGCGCATAAAGCCCGGCAACTCCGCCTCGCCGGCGATCACGCGGTCGAGCCGGGCTTGCGCCGCCGCAAAGTCGCGCCGGTCGGCGAAGTGTTGGAAGGCGCAGAGGTGGCCGTAGACCACGAAGAGCGAGCCGTCGTCCGGGGCGGTGGCCGCGGCAAGTTTCTCCGGATCGAGATCGGCGGGGCGCACCCCGCCGAGCGTGGCGACGGTGAGCGACAGCAAAGCGGCCTCTTGCGCCGCGCCGGGACCGCCGCGCAGCAACGAGTAGAAGCGCAGGCCGTCGGATTTGAAACCGCCCATCCGGGCCGGAAACACGGTGACCACGAACAGCAGGGCCGACATGCCTCCCAACGTGAG
>JBILLY010000547.1:0-4022 GCA_044375835.1 Opitutaceae bacterium | reverse complement strand
ACGAAAAGCCACTGCTCGCCGCGCGCTTCAACGAGGACCTGCCCGATTCCGTCCGCCGCGGCCAGCGCATCACGGGCATGGTCGCCTCGCAGGCGCGCCTCGCGGTGCAGCCGAGCAAGTTTGCCTTCCAGCCCGGCGGAAAATCCGGCACTCGCATCAGTGATCTGCTCCCGCACACACGCGACATCGCCGACGACATCTGCGTCCTTCGTTCGCTACACACCGAGGCAATCAACCACGACCCGGCGATCACATTTTTCCAGAGCGGCAGCCAGCTGCCCGGCCGGCCCAGCATGGGGGCGTGGGTGGATTACGGGCTCGGCCGGCTGAGCGACAACCTCCCCGCCTTCGTGGTTCTCGTGTCCGTCAACGCCAAGCGCGCCGGCCAGGGCCTGCTCGCGCGCCTGTGGGGCAGCGGCTTCCTCCCGAGCGCGCATCAAGGCGTGCAGTTCCGCAGCGCCGGCGAGCCCGTGCTCTACCTCAACGATCCCGAAGGCATCACGCGCGCGCGCCGCCGCGCGATGCTCGACGGCATCGGCGAGCTCAACCGGCTCCAGCACGCGCAGAGCGGCGACCCGGAGGTCGAGACCCGCATCGCGCAGTTCGAGCTCGCCTACCGGATGCAGGCGAGCGTGCCCGAGCTGATGGATCTCAAGGGCGAGTCCGCCGCCACGCGCGAGAGTTACGGACCCGACGTCGAGACACCGGGCTCATTCGCGCGCAACTGCCTGCTCGCGCGCCGCCTCGCCGAGCGCGGCGTGCGTTTCATCCAGCTCTACCACCGCGACTGGGATCACCACGGCAGCCTGAACGAGCAGTTGCCCAACATCGCCAAGGACGTCGACCAGCCGAGCGCCGCGCTCGTGCGCGACCTGAAGCAGCGCGGCCTGCTCGACGACACGCTCGTGATCTGGGGCGGCGAATTCGGCCGCACGCCCTATGCGCAGGGCCAGGCCAACCGGGAGCGCTACGGCCGCGATCACCACGGCAAGGCTTTCTCGATCTGGATGGCCGGCGCCGGCATCAAGCCCGGCACGACCTACGGCACGAGCGACGACTTCGGCTTCAATGTCGCCGAAAACCCCGTCCATATCCACGACCTGCAGGCGACGATCCTGCACCAGCTCGGCATCGATCACGAGCGGCTGACGTTTCGCTTCCAGGGCCGCCAATATCGCCTGACGGATGTGCACGGAAGCGTGGTGAAAGGCATTCTCGCATGATCGCCCTCTCCGCGGCGTTCGCGGGCGCGGGTTTGACTCATCCGGCAGGCCCAGCTCACTCGAATCCGCGCATGTCCAAACCCCGGTCCTTCGTGCGAGTCTTTCTCGGCTTTCTGTTTGCCGCCGCGTTAGCGCGCGCGGCCGAGCCGATCGATTTCAACCGCCAGATCCTGCCGATCCTCTCGGATGCCTGTTTCCACTGCCATGGCCAGGACGCCGCGACGCGGGAGGCGAAACTGCGCCTCGACCAACGTGACGGGTTGTTTCGCACCCGCGACGGCGTGACGGTCGTCGCACCGGGCAAGCCGCACACCAGCGAGTTGTTTCTCCGCATCATCAGCAAGGAGGAGGACGAGGTGATGCCGCCGCGCAAAGCGACGCGCCAGCTCAAGCCCGCCGAGGTCGACCTGCTCAAGCGCTGGATCGACGGCGGCGCGCCGTGGAGCCTGCACTGGGCCTTCGAGGCACCGCGCCGTCCCGCGGTGCCCGCCGTGCCCGCCCGCGCCGGCTGGCGTTCGCAGGTGCAGGTCCGCAACCAGATCGATGCCTTCGTCGTGGATCGGCTCGCCCGCGAGCGGCTCGCACCTGCCCCCGAAGCCGACCGCGTGACGCTGCTCCGCCGCGTCTCCCTTGATCTCACGGGCGTCCCGCCGAGTCCAGCCGAGGTCGCCGCGTATTTGGCCGACAAGCGCCCCGACGCCTACGAGCGCGCCGTCGACCGACTCATCGCTTCGCCGCGCTACGGCGAGCGCTGGGCCTGGGACTGGCTCGATGTCGCGCGCTATGCCGACACCAATGGTTTTCAGGGCGACCCCGAGCGCACGATGTGGCCGTGGCGCGACTGGGTCGTGGGCGCGCTCAACGCCAACATGCCGTTCGACCGGTTCACGATCGAGCAACTCGCCGGCGACCTCCTGCCCGACGCCACGCGCGACCAGAAGATCGCGAGCGGATTTCACCGGAACAACATGCACAACGGCGAGGGCGGCCGCATCGCCGAGGAAACACGCGTCGAAAACGTCTTCGACCGCGTGGAGACCACCGCGACCGTCTGGCTCGGGAGCACGTTTACGTGCGCGCGGTGCCACGACCACAAATACGACCCGATCTCCCAGCAGGACTACTTTTCTCTCTACGACATCTTCAACCAGATGTCGGAAACCGGCCGCAACGCGGGCGGCGGGCAGGTCCCGCCGGTCCTCGATGTTTCCACCCCGGCCGAACAGGAGCGCGTCAAAAAAGCCAACGCCCGGCTCGACGAGGTGGCCAAGGAGGTCGAGCGCTTCGAACTGAAAAAATTTCCGCGGCCCGCCGGTCGGCCGGTCGAGGAGTCGCCCGAGGCGAAGCGCTTGCCCGGTAATCTTTATGCCACTCACGCCAAAGTGGAGCCGCGCCGCCGCAACATAAACGGCCTGCTCGAGGCCCTCCCGCATTTCCGCGAGACCGAGCCCGACCCGGACTACGTGAAGGTGCTCCAGAAACTCAGTCAGGCCGTGCGCGAACGCGACACCGCCGTCGCCCGCGTGACGCGCGTGATGGTCATGGACCAGTTGCCGAAGCCGCGGGACACGGTCCTTCTGGTCCGCGGGAACTACGAGGCCAAGACCGACAAGCAGGCCTACGGCGCGGTGCCGGCGATCTTTCGCGCCGCCGCCGCGGCCCCGGCGGCGGGGCAGGGGAGCGAGCCGGCCCGCATGAACCGCCTCGACCTCGCGCGCTGGCTCGTCTCGCCGGAGAATCCGCTCGCCGCGCGCGTCACGGTGAACCGCGTCTGGCAGGCGTTTTTCGGCACGGGATTCGTGAAAACCGCCGAGGATTTCGGCGTGCAAAGCGAACCGCCGTCGCATCCGGAGCTGCTCGACTGGCTGGCGACGGAGTTCGTCGCCTCCGGCTGGGATATGAAAAAGCTCCACCGGCTGATCGTCACCAGCGCGACCTACCGGCAGTCGTCGAAGGTGACGCCCGCCGCCTACGAGCGCGACCCTGAGAACCGCCTGCTCGCCCGCGGATCGCGGCACCGGCTGCCGTCGTGGATGATCCGCGACGCCGCCCTCGCCGCCGCCGGCTTGCTCAACGAAACGCGCGGCGGCCCCTCGGTGAAACCCTACCAGCCGCCGGGCATCTGGGAGGAGGCGACCTTCGGCAAGAAAACCTACGAGCAGGACCACGGCGACGCCCTCTACCGCCGGAGTCTCTACGTGTTTTGGCGGCGCATCGTCGGCCCGACGACGTTCTTCGACGCCGGCGCGCGCCAGGTGTGCACGGTGAAAGTCCCCCGCACCAACACCCCGCTCCATGCCCTGATCACGCTCAACGACACCGCCTTCGTGGAGGCCGCCCGCGTGCTCGCGCAGCAGGTGCTCGCGGCATCTGGCCCTCGGGACGACGCCGCGACGCTCGCTGCCGCGTTCCGCCGCGCCACGGCGCGCGAGCCCTCCGGCCGCGAGCGCACGATCTTGCTCGGCCGGCTGGCAACGCTGCGCGCGCAATTCGCGGCTGCTCCGGCCGAAGCCCGCAAGCTCGCCGCCGTCGGCGAGGCGCCGCGACCCGACGCCCTCGACCCGGTCGAGCACGCGGCTTGGACCAGCCTGTGCCTTCTGATCCTCAACCTCGACGAAACGCTCTCCAAAGAGTGACACGGTCGCCCTTACCTCTGCCGGCACCCGGCCTCCCGCGCCCCATTTTCGCCGCCACACGTCCCGCCTCGCCCGCATGAATCCCCTGCAAGAAGCCAGCGCGCTCTACACTCGCCGTCAGTTTTTCGGCCGCTCCGTGCTCGGTCTCGGCACGGGAGCCTTG
>JBILLY010000546.1:0-4023 GCA_044375835.1 Opitutaceae bacterium | reverse complement strand
GATCGCGGCGCCGGTGACGGGTTTGGTCATCGAGGCGATCCAGAACAGGGTGTCGGGCGCGATGGCGCGGCCCGCCGCGAGGTCGGAGTGACCGGTGGATTCCAGGTGCAGCGTGCGGTCGGCGGCGACGACGACGGTGACGGCGCCGGCGACTTCCTGTTTGGCGATCATGTCCTGCATGGCGGCGCCGACGCCGGCCAGTTGCGGGGCGGCGCGGGCGGCGAGGACAGCGGCGAGGCAGGAAACGACGAGGGTGGAGCGACGGAGGAGCATGGGGCGGAAGGGTAGGGCGGGAGGCGTTAGCGCGGGAAAGGGCGGCGGTAAAGCACCGCTTCGCGGGATCGCGCCTGACGGTCGGACGGCCGGAGACGGCGCGAACGCGGCGCAGCGCGGCTTTGACGCGGAGTGAACCGACGCGCAGAACTCGCCGCATGAGCATGGCACGGATGTTGTTCGCGTGGGCCGGGGCGCTGTGGGCGATGAGCGCGGGAGCGAGCGAGCCGCGCATGAACGTGCTGTTCATCGCGCTCGACGACCTCGGCAACGTGCTCGGATCGGCGGGCGACCCGCGCGGAGCGACGCCCAACATCGATCGGTTGGCGGCGAGCGGCGTGCGCTTCGACCGGGCGTATTGCCAGATCCCGCTGTGCAACCCGAGCCGTGCCTCGGTGCTGACGGGCCTGCGGCCGGATGCGACGGAGGTCTACGATCTGGCGCGGCATTTCCGCGCGGCGCGGCCCGAGGTGAAGACGTTGCCGCAGTTGTTCAAGGAGGCGGGCTGGTTCACCGCGCGGGTCGGAAAACTCTACCACTACGATGTGCCGCGCGGGATCGGGACCGACGGACTCGACGACGCGCCCTCGTGGCAGCAGGTCTTGAATCCGAAGGGCCGCGACGTCGCGGAGGAAGCGATGATCGTGAATCCGACACCGGCGCGGCCCGTGAGCGCGGCGCTCAGTTGGCTGGCCGCGGAGGGCGGCGACGAGGAGCAGACGGACGGGATGATCGCGACCGAGGCGATCCGGCTGATGGAGGCGCGGCAGGGCGAGGCGTTTTTCCTCGGGGTCGGTTTCTTCCGGCCGCACACGCCGTTTGTCGCGCCGAAGCGCTACTTCGACCGGCATCCGCTGGAGTCGATCCGACTGCCGGAGGCGCCGTCGGACGATCGCGCGGACCTGCCGGCGGCGGCGTTGGCGCACAACAACGTGGTGCCGCACTACGGCCTCGACGAGCCGACGCGGCGCAAGGCGCTGCAGGCCTACTATGCGAGCGTGTCGTTCGTGGACGCGCAGGTCGGGCGCGTGCTCGACGCGCTCGACCGGCTCGGCCTCGCGGAGCGGACCCTCGTGGTGCTCTGGAGCGACCATGGTTATCATCTCGGGGAGCACGGCGGCATCTGGCAGAAGCGGTGCCTGTTCGAGGAGTCGGCGCGGGCGCCATTGATCGTGCGCGATCCGCGCGCGGCGGGCAACGGCCGGGCCTGCGCGCGCGTGGTGGAGTTCGTCGACCTCTATCCGACCGTGGCGGAGCGCTGCGGGCTGCGGGCGCCGGCGGAATTGCCGGGGCGCAGCCTGCGTGCGCTGCTGGCCGATCCGGCGGCGGCGTGGGACGGAGCGGCCGTCACGCAGATTCTGCGGCCGGCGGACGCGCGGCTGCCGGAGGCGACGATGGGGCGCTCGATCCGGACGGAGCGTTGGCGCTACACGGAGTGGAACGAAGGGCGGGCCGGGACGGAGTTGTATGACCACGCCGCCGATCCGCGCGAGCACCGCAACCTCGCGGCGCGGCCGGAGCACGCGGCGACGATCCGGGAGCTGCGGGCGCGGTTGGCGGAGCGGGCGCGAGGGACGCCGCCGGCGACGCCCTTCGATCCGGCGCGGTTGTGACGGGTTTTCCGCTCGGGAGCGGGTCGGAGCCGCGTCGCGCGACGGCTGTGAACAACTCGCCGGTTTTTCCATTGCGGGGTCCGGGGGGCGCCGTTGAATCGCGCGTTCCTCCCACATGTATCTCAAGGCGCTCAAGCTGCATGGCTTCAAATCATTCGCCGATCCGACCACGCTCCGCTTCGAGCCGGGCGTGACGGCGATCGTGGGGCCGAACGGCTGCGGCAAGTCCAACGTCGCGGACTCGATCCGCTGGGTGCTGGGCGAGCAGAGCGCGAAGGCGCTCCGCGGCGGCAAGATGCAGGACGTCATTTTCGAGGGCGCCGACACGCGCAAGCCGGCGCAACTCTGCGAGGTGTCGCTGCTCCTCACCGACTGCGAGAAGCAGCTCGGCACGGAATTCCACGAGGTGGAGATCATGCGCCGCGTGCACCGCGACGGGCAGAGCGAGTATGCGTTCAACGGCCAGCCGTGCCGGTTGAAGGACATCCAGAAGCTTTTCATGGACACCGGCATCGGCCGGACCAGCTACTCGATCATGGCGCAGGGCCAGATCGACCAGATCCTGTCGTCGAAGCCGGAGGAGCGGCGCGCGGTGTTCGAGGAGGCGGCGGGCATCACGAAATACAAATCCCAGCGCCGCGAAGCGCTGCAGAAGCTCGCGCTCACGGACCAGAACATGGCGCGCGTGGCCGACGTGATCGGCGAAGTCGGCCGGCAGATCGGCAGCCTGCGCCGGCAGGCGTCCAAGGCGATGCGCTACAAGCGCCTCAACCACCGCCTGCGGCACCTCGCGCTCGCGTGGAGCGGTTTCCACTACGCGCAGCTGGCGGCGACGCTCGCGGAACTCGAGGCCAAGGTCGGCACGCTGCGGGCGGCGGCGGAGGAGCGGCGGTCGAATTTCGAGCAGCAGGAATCGGCGCTCGCGGAGAAACGGGCGGCGCGCGGCCGGTTGAACCAACGCGTGCAGGACGCGCAGCAGGCGGTCTTCGACCTGCGTTCGCAGCGCGAGGCGGCGGAGAACGCGGCGAACCTCGCGCAGATCAAGCGGAGCGGCCTGGAAGACCGGCTGGCCTCGTCGCGCGACAACCTCGCCGAGGTGGAAATGCAGTTGCGGGAAGTCTCGGCGCAGGTCGACACGGGCGCGCAGGACAAGCAGCAGCAGCTCGAACTGCTCGGCGGGAGCGACGCGGTGTTCCAGCAACGCAACCGCGAGCTGGCGATCGTCGAGGGCGAGTTGAGCCGCCTCGAACAGGAACTCAACCAGGCCAAGTTCCAGTTGCTCCAGCTCGAGAGCACCGTCGCGCGGCTGCGCACGGACTGCTCGGGCTACGAAGTCGACCAGAAGACCAGCGTGCACAAGCACGAGTCGGTCGCGCAGGAGATCGAGGGCGTCCGCCAGCAGGTGTCCGCGGCCGGCCAGGTCGTGGCCGAGGCCGAGGCGCGCGCCGAGGAAGCGGTCGCGGAGAAGTCGCGGGCGGCGAGCGAGATCGTGACGGCCCAGCAGGCGATCACGGACCTGACGCGGGAGTTTCGCGAAGCGCAGCGCAAACTGCAGGAGATCGACCGCACGCTCGCGCAGCGCACGGCGCGGTTGCGGTTGCTGCAGCAGTTGCAGGAAAAGTGGGAAGGCTTCGGCGAGGGCGCCAAGGCGGTGCTGCAGGGCCGGCTCGATGCCGCGCTCGCGGGCGCGAAGGTGACGCCGATCACCCACGGCCTCGCGGTGAAGCCGGAGTTCGGCAAAGCGGTCGAGGCGATCCTCGGCTCGGCCGCGGAGGCGATCAGCGTGAGCGAACTGGCGACGGCGCAGCGCATCCTGGCGCAGTTGGAAGCGGAGCAGATCGGCTCCGCGGTGCTGCGGGTCACGGAGATCGGCCTGCGCAGCGAAGGATTTTTCGAGTTGCCGCCGGGCCTGGTGCCCGCGGTCGACGCGGTGAGCGACACCGAGGCCGGGCACCCGGCGCTCGGCGTGCTGCGCGAATCGTATGTGGCGGACGACCTCGGGGCGTTCCTCGATTTCTGGAAAGCCAATCCGGGCTTTGCGTTTCTCGCGGTCGCGACCCGCAAGGGCGACCTCGTCGACCGGCGCGGGCTCGTTTACGGCGGCCACCACAGCAGCAAGCGCGCGGCGCACAGCATC
>JBILLY010000545.1:0-4024 GCA_044375835.1 Opitutaceae bacterium | reverse complement strand
CGCAAACTCAGGGTTTTGGTTTACTCTTGGCGACAAAAGCCTGCCGTTGCTTTCATCCTTAAGCGATGAATCCGGGCGTCACCATGAAAACCATCGCCCAGCAGGCGGGTGTGACGCAGGCGACGGTGTCGATGTGCCTGGCGAACAACCCGCGGATCCCGGAGGCGACGCGGACGCGGATCCAGGCGCTGGCCCGGAAACTCGGCTACCAGCCCAATCCGTATGTCTCGACGCTGATGCGCCTGCGGCGGCAGGGGCGGCCGCTGAAAGAGAAACCGACGTTGGCGCTGATCTGCGGGCAGCGGACGGCGACCGGCTGGCGGGACCACCGGGCGCCGACGATCCGGGCGATGCGGGAAGGGGCACTGGAGCGCGCGACGCGGCGCGGCTTTCGGCCGCAGGAATTCTGGCTGCACCGCGACGGGATGACAGCCGAGCGGTTTTCGGAGATGCTGCACGCGCGCGGCATCCAAGGCGTGCTGATCGGTCCGCTGGCCGAAGGCGACCCGCCGCCGGCGCTGGCGTGGAAGCATTTTTCCGCGGTGTGCCTGAGCGTGCCGCTGCCGGCGCTGCCGGTGACGACGGTGTGCAACGACCACTATTTTTCGAGCCTCACGGTCGTGCGCGAATGTCACCGGCGCGGCTACCGGCGGCCGGGGCTGCTGTTGCACCGGGCGCACCAGTTGCGGTTCCAGGGGCGGTGGGAGGCGGGTTTTCTCGTGGCCGGGGAGATGTTGCCGGGGATCAAGCGCACGCGACCGCTGTATGTGGGAAGTTGGGACGATCCGGCGCCGATCCTCGCGTGGCTGAAACGGGAGCGGCCGGACGTGCTGATCACGCCGGCGGCGGACGTGATCACGGGCACGTTGGAGCGGGTGGGCTGCCGAGTGCCGGAGGATCTCGGGCTGGCGCTGTTGGCGTGTCCCCGGCCGGGAGACCCGTGCAGCGGGGTGTATCAGAACGGCCGACTGATCGGGGCGCTGGCCGTGGATGCGCTGGTGGGCATGGTGGAGCGGCACGAGCGCGGCCTGCCGGAGCAAGCGACGGCGATCATGGTGGAGGGGCAGTGGAACGATGGACGCACGCTGCGGGCGTTGCCGGGCGCGGCGGCGGCGAAAGCGGCGAAAGCGGCGGATGCCGGCCGCTGAGCGGCAGCCGGGGCGGGATCAGGCGCCGAGGCGGCGGTGTTTCCAGCGGTCGAAGAGCACGGCGGCGAGGAGGATGAGGCCGCGGGCGACGTATTGGTAGAAGGTGGGGACGTTGAGGAGGTTCATGGCGTTCTGGACGACGCCCATGATGAGCACGCCGGCGACGACGAAGCCCATGCGGCCGACGCCGCCGGAGAGCGAGACGCCGCCGAGGACGCAGGCGGAGATCACCTCGAGTTCGAAGCCCTGGGAGGTGTTGGGCTGGCCGCTGGTGACGCGGGCGGCGAGGACGACGCCGGCGGCGGCGGCCATGGCGCCCTGCAGGGTGAAGATGACGAGCTTGAGGCGAGCGACGGAGATGCCGGCGAGGTGGGCGGCCTCGGGGTTGCCGCCGACGGCGAGGGTGTCGCGGCCGAAGACGGTGCGCTCGAGCAAAAATCCGAACGCCACGAAGCAGCCGACGGTGATCCAGACGGGGACGGGCACGCCGAGCAGATCGGCGGTGCCGAGGGCGAAGAAGGCGTCGGTCTCGATGCCGACGGCGGAGCCGCCGGAGGCGATGAAGCCGAGGCCGCGCACGATCTGCATGACGGCGAGCGTGGCGATGAGGGCGTTGAGACGGAGGACGGCGACGAGGGCGCCGTTGACGAGGCCGACGAGGGCGCCGAAGCCGAGCGCGGCAGCGATGCCCGCGGCGACGCTGCCGGTGCGGTTCATGACGAGGGCGGCGACCACGCCGGCGCAGGCGACGACGGAGCCGACGGAAAGGTCGAAGTCGCCGGCGGCGAGGCAGAACAGCATCGTGCAGGCGACCATGCCGGTCATCGAGACGGCGAGGGCGAGGCCGCGGAGGTTGGGCCACGAGAGGAAGTTTTCGACGCAGAGGGCGCAGCCGCCGAAGAGCAGCGCGAGCACGACGAACATGCCGGCGCGGTCGAGAAAGGCCGCGAAGGCGGCGGAGCGGCGCGCGCCGCGGGACGGCGCGGGGAGGTCGGGCGAGGAAAGGTCGGACGGGGCGGACATGCGCGGGAATCAGGCGGCGGCGGGGGGAGGAACGGCGGCGGAATCGGCCGGCAGCGCGAGGCGGAGGAGCGAGGCTTCGGTGGCATCGGCGCGCCCGACGACGGCGGCGAGTGTGCCGGCCCGCATGACGCCGAGGCGGTCGGCGAGGCGGAGCAGTTCGGGGAGTTCGCTCGAGACAACGACGATCGCGACGCCGGCGGCGGCGAGTTGGCGGATGAGGGCGTAGATCTCGGCCTTGGCGCCGACGTCGATGCCGCGGGTGGGCTCGTCGAGGAGGAAGACGCGCAGGCGAGCGCGGTCGGTGGAGAGCCAGCGGCCGAAGATGACCTTTTGCTGGTTCCCGCCGCTGAGGAGGCGGATCGGCTGGGCGGGCGACGGGGTGCGGATGCGGAGCTCGGCGATGCGCGCGGCGGCGTTGGCGGTTTCCCAGCGGCCGTCGAGCAGACCGGGCACGCGCGTGCGGCCGCGGCGGGCGCTGACGTTGAGGTTTTCGAGCACGGAGCGGATCGGGAAAATGCCCTCTCGCTTCCGATCCTCGGGGCACAGCACCACGCCGGCGGCGAGGGCGGCGCGGGGGGACGGGAAATCGGCGGGCTGGCCGGCGAGCTGCACGTGGCCGCCGGTGCGGCGGGCGGCGCCGTAGAGCAGTTTCAACAGTTCGGTGCGGCCGGAGCCGATGAGACCGAAGAGGCCGAAGATCTCGCCGGCGCGCACGGAAAAGGAGCAGGGAGCGGCGAGACCGGGGCCGCGGAGGCCGGAGACGGCGAGCGCGACGGGGCCGAGCGGGCGCGGCGCCGGGCGATGCACCTCGGCGAGCGGGCGGCCGACCATGCGGTGGACGAGGGTGTCGCGCGACCAGGCGGCGAGCGGTGCGGTCTCGATGTGGCGGCCGTCGCGCAGGACGGTGACGCGGTCGCAGAGGGCGAAGATCTCGTCCATGCGGTGCGAGACGTAGAGGATGGCGCAGCCGCGGTCGCGGAGATCGCGGATGATGGCGAAGAGCCGGCGGACCTCGCGGTCGGAGAGGGCGCTGGTGGGTTCGTCGAAGGCGAGGCAGCGGGCGCCGCGGGTGAGGGCCTTGGCGATCTCGACCATCTGGCGCTGGGCGAGCGAGAGGCGGGCGACGGGCGTCGCGGGATCGATCGATTCGCCGATGCGGTCGAGCTGCGCGCGGGCAGCGGCGGCGAGAGCGGTGCGGTCGACGAGGCCGCAGCGGCGCGGGAGGTGGCCGAGAAAAAGATTTTCTGCGACGGAGAGTTCCGGCACGAGGTGCAGTTCCTGGTAGATGACGGCGATGCCGGCGGCGAGCGCCTCGCCGGTGAAGGCGAAGACACGCGGGGCGCCGTCGAGCACGACCGCGCCGGCGGTGGGGCGTTGGGCGCCGGCGAGGATTTTGAGCAGGGTCGATTTGCCGGCGCCGTTTTCCCCCATAAGCGCGTTGATCGAGGCGGCGGCGACGCCAAACGACACGCCGTCGAGGGCGCGCACGCCGGGGAACTGCATCGAGACGCGGTCGAAGGCGAGCACCGGGGGGGGGAGCGAAGGACCAAGGGATCTGGACGCCGGGGGGCCGGAGGCGGTCAGTCGCGGATGCCTTGTTCCTTGAGGACCTGGCGGAAGTTTTCGCGGGTGATGAGGACGCCGGTGGTGCGGGTGTCGAGGGGCGGCTCGGTGCCGTCCTTGATCCAGCGATACATCATCTCGGCGGTGCGGTAGCCGTGGGCTTTGGCGGAGAGCAAAACGGAACCGAAGAAGGCGGTGGGCTTGGCCTTCTCGAGTTCGACGATGCAGTCGGTGCCGTTGATGCCGACGCCGACGGCGGTGGTGGCGCCGAAGCCGCGGCCCTCGAGGGC
>JBILLY010000544.1:0-4028 GCA_044375835.1 Opitutaceae bacterium | reverse complement strand
CAGGGTGAAGCGCTTGTTGCCGACGACGCACCAGCTGAGACCTTCGTCCCAGGCGCGGCCTTCGTTGGCGGTCGGGGTGGTCGAGGCGAACCAGCGCTCGTCGATGCCGCCGCGGTTGAGGCCGTAGGCGTAGGTGTCGTCGGGGTGGAGTTTGATGCGGAGGCCGGGCTGGAGGAAGGAGCGCGGCACCCAGGCGGGAGCGAGGCGGAGGAGGCCGCCGGTTTCGGCGAGCGCGCCTTCGACGAGGCTTTGGGTCTTGTTTTTGACCGTTTTGAGATCGGCAGTGGTTTTCGGCATGGGCGGAGGGTTGGGGGCCGACGGCGAGGCGCCGTGCGACCAAAGGGGGCGGAGGGGGGGCGGACGCGGGGTTGGGGGGGGAACTGGAACGAAGACTCTAACCGAGCCCCGCGCAACCGCCTAGTAGGGCGGCGGCGGGTTTTGGGAAAATTGCGTCGCGCGGGGGAGGCGGGGAGCGGGGCGGGGGGGAGAGGCGCGGAGGGGGGGGCGCGTGCGACCGGCTCAGCGCGGGGGTTGGAAGCGGCTGCGGTAGGCGCGGGGCGTCTCGGCCATGAACTTGCGGAATTCCTTGGTAAAATGGCTCTGGTCGGCAAAGCCGTAGGCGCTCGCGACCTCGGCGAGGGACTTGCGCGAGAACACGAGGGCGCTGCAGCTCATGCGCACCCGGAGCTGGCGGAGGTAATCGTGGGGGGAAACGTGATACGCGGCCTGGAACTGGCGCTCGAACGCGCGCACGGAGAGGCCGCAGACGCGGGCGAGGTCCTCGTTGGTGATGCGCTCCGCGTAGTGCTGGCTGATGTGCCGGATGGCCACGCTGAGAGGCGAGCCGGAGCGGGATTCGGGGTCAGGGGCGGTGGCGGCGGCCTGCGGCAGCGGACGGGTGACGCCGGCGGTGCCGACGATGCGGCCGGCGGCGTCGCGGAGCGGAACCTTCGAGGTGACGCACCAGCGGGCGGTGTGGTTGAAGCGGCCGACGAGCTCGACGCGGCTGAGGATTTTTTCGCCGCGGAGGACGCGTTCGTCGTCGATGCGGTATTGGTTGGCGAGGACCTCGCCGCAGAAATCGTAGTCGGTGCGGCCGATGAGTTCGGCGCGGGTCTTGACGCCGAAGTTGAGGAGGAGGGCGACGTTGGCCCACTCGTAGTGGCCGGCCTCGTCCTTCATCCACATGGGGGTGTCCTCGAGGTAGTCGAAGAGCTCGATGACCTCGGGCGGCGCGGCGCCGATGCGGCCGAGGGTGGCGAGCATGTTGTCGTCGGGGGACGTCATGGGAGCCGCAGTGATGGACGGGCGCGCGGACGCGCGCAACCATCGGGCGGGCGAAGGCGCGACCGGTGCAGCGACAGGCCGGCAGCGCGACGTGTCCTCCGGCACGCTCGGCCGTTGCAGCCCGGCGCGGGAGAGCTGTGACCGACGGGCGATCGGGCGGCAAATGGACCCGCCAGGCACGCGGCGGGCGACATCGAGCCGCCCTACGTCACGTCGTCAAGGAGCGCGGCCCTACTCCGCGTGGGTGGCGAGCAGGCGCTCGAGCAGGGGGAGTTCGACGGGTTTGGTCAGGATATGGTCGAACCCGGCGGCGGTGCAGTGCGCGCGGTCGGGCGGGGTGTCGGCACGGACGAGCGCGACCAAGCGCGGAGCGGTGGTGGTGCCGTAGTGAGTGCGGATGGCGCGGGCCACGGCGTAGCCGTCGAGCTCCGGCAGGTCGACGTCGAGCTGGACGAAATCGTAGCGACTGGCGTTGGCGGCGGCGAGGGCGGCGGTGCCGTTGTCGACGATGTCCGGATAGAGCCCGCGGTCGCTGAAGAAGTCGAGCGGCCGGCGGCGTCGTCTTTGGCGATGAGCACGCGCAGGGTGGGGTTGAAGCCGAACGCGGGGGCGCTGGCGGCGCGGGTGGGCGAGCCCGCGCGGGACGGGAGGACGACGACTTCGGCGGGGAAGGAGAAGTGGAACACGGAGCCGTGGCCGGGCTCGCTCTCGCAGCCGATCTCGCCGCCGAGCAGGCGGACGATGCGCTGGGCGATGGCGAGGCCGAGGCCGGTGCCGCCGTAGCTGCGCGACATCGAGGAATCGACTTGGCTGAAGGGCTTGAACAGGCGTTCGCGCGATTCGCGCGGGATGCCGATGCCGGTATCGGCGACCGCGAAACGAAGGACGCTGCGCGGGGCGGCGCCCGGGGCGGAGGCGTCGAGTTCCGCGTCGACGACGAGGCGGACGGAGCCGGTGCGGGTGAACTTGAGGGCGTTCCCGACGAGAATGACGAGCACCTGGCGCAGGCGCCGCGGGTCGATCCGGAAATGGGGCAAGGCGCCGTCGCGGAGGCGGACGTCGAACTCGAGGCGCTTCTTCGCGGCCTGGGGGCGGAAGAACTCCGCGAGGTCGGAGATCAGGGAATCGAGCGGGACGGGTTCGGGTTGAAGGACGACGTGGCCGGCTTCGATTTTGGTGAAATCGAGGATGTCTTCGACGAGGTGGAGCAGGGAGTCGCCGGCGGTGCTGATCGCGGCGGCCCAGCGGGTGTGTTCGGGGGAGAGGGGGGCGTCGCGGAGGAGGCCGGCGAATCCGAGCACGGCGTTGAGCGGGGTGCGGATCTCGTGCGACATCACGGCGAGGAACTCGCCCTTGGCGCGGTCGGCGGCCTCGGCGCGGTCTTTGGCGAGGCGGAGTTCCTGTTCGGCGTGTTTGAGTTCCGAGATGTCGACGGCGGAGGAGATGACCTCGGTGACGAGGTCGCCGTCGTAACGTGGATGGAGCTGGGCGAAGACCTCGATGCCGGTGCGGGCGTTGCGGTAGGCGACGGAGGTATCGGCGCCGGCCCAGGCGCGGGTGTAGGCGGCGTTGAGTTCGGCGACGTTTTCGGGCGCGGCGACTTCCTCGACGGTGCGGCCTTCGACGGTCTCGGGGGTGAGCCCGAGGCGGCGGGCGAGGCGGCCGCGGCAGAGAGTGTGCAGAAAGCCGCGCGGCGTGTGGCGGACGCAAAGGATCATGCCCTGCTGCGATTCGAGGGCCTGCTGGTAGTAGCGATTGACGAGGGCGAAGCGGGTATCGCTTTCGCGGCGGAGGCGGTCGTTGGCTTCGGTGAGCTCCGTCGAGGTGATTTCGAGCGTGTGGTCGAGGAACGCGCGTTCCTGTTCGTGTTCGTCGTAGGTGCGGGCGACGACTTCCAGAAATTCGCGCCAAGGCGCCGCGCCGGGATCGGCGTCGGGGAGATGCTTGCGGAGTTGGCGGAGGAGCAGCGGATTCAAGCGAGGTTCAGTTTTTCTCGCCGATCACGGTGAGGGTCATGGTCTGGTTGTGGAGGTCGCAGCTGTGCTGCAGGCCGCCGGGGCAGAGTTCGCCGTAACTGTAGAAGCCGAGGGCCGGGATCGGGCCCAGCCCGTGGCGGGCGGCCTCGATCTCGTCCTCGATTCGCTGGCCCATGACGAGTTTGCGTCCGACGCAGCTCACCATGAGGGCGAAGGCGGAGACCGGCGCGGCGGGAAGGCCGGCCGCGTGGCGCGCGGCGTCGCCGGCACCGGCGACGAGGGCATCGCCGGAGGCACGCATGAGGCGGACGTAGGCGCCCTCGGGAATATCGCCGGCAAACGTCAGGGAGCCGGCGGTTTCGTCCACAGCGAGGATCGTGCGGACGAGGCCGGTGTCGGCGTCGCGGTGCGGGAGCAGGCAGAGGGGGAAACGGAGGCCGGAGGCGGGCAGATCGGCCGCGAGTTCGCCGAGGTAGCGTTTGTAGAGGGCGAGGGCGGACTGGCCGTCGAGAGTGTGCAGGATGTTGCCGACGGAGCGGGTGACGAGGCGCCGGGGACCGAAGGCGGACCAGCCGCCGGCGGATCCGTAGGAAATGTCCAGGGATTCGCCGTGCAGGCCGAGCGCGACGACGCGGCGGGGGCCGACCGCGGCGCCGAGCGCCACGACGGTGCGGCGGAAGCGGTCGCCGTCGCCGGCGAGTCCGCCGGTGACGGTGACGCCGGCCGGAAGCGTGTCGCGAAAGCCGTGGGTCAGGGCGGTGCCGT